>PXDL01000501.1 GCA_003566395.1 Balneolia bacterium
CGAGAGGACTTTCAGGTTGTCCACGCTCAATGACCCCTTTGCTTACTGTAATGCGGCGGTTCATTTTACGGTTCAACTCAACCGCGTATTCCTTCACAAAGGCGACAACTTCCGGGTCGGGCTCAAAACTGTCGTTTATCCTGATGTAATCTTTCTCAAAATGCTCAACTGTATGAACAAAGTCCCCTTCTCCTGTTGTTTCCCAGAATGGTACACAACTGGATAGATAGAGGAGTAAAATCATGAGCAACATCATTGCCCCGCCGGTTTTTTTATTAAAAATGATGGCGGACATTCTGGAGGAATCCATAGAAAAATGAACTTAGTTTTGCTGCATCATAAGCTGAAACAGGGAAATAGCTTCCTTATTAGCGGGAACATCAACTTCACCCGATACAAGAGCACGCGGGATGATATGCGTCATTTCGGCCTTCATTTGAAGTTCGCCGTCCTCAAAAAATTCAACCATCAGCGGGGTTTTATCCAGCGGCCACTCGAGATCTCCAATATCCATATTTCCGCCAAGAGTATCCGCAAGCCTTGTCAGCGGACTAAAAATCTGTTCCCAGTCGATGTTGAGATCGGCCAGCCAGATGTGCGTTTCCCTGTTTTCATTTTCGTTATCGTACACAACCGTTTTGGCTGCCCGGTATCCGTGGAAATTGCGCGTTTCGCCGGTTTCATGGTAACGCACCCGGTCTTCCACATCTTCGGTCTTGACCTGCTCACGCTGATCAGCGGAAAACAACTGCTTGAACAGTGCCTCCACATCACGCAAATCTACTACCGCAACCTGTTTCTCACCATGTATCAGCACATCGTTTCTATCCGCGCGGATGGTGAGGGCATCACGCAGCAGCGGAAAATCGGAATAGCCTTTAAGGCTTCCGGCAATGGTAACACGGTTTTCAGCGACAAAGAGGATGAATTCATCGGCTTTGTCTTCAGTTAAGTCCTGAAAAGCAACGCGTATTTCGCCTTCAAAATGCTGGGCGGAGACGGGCTGAATTGCGGATGCCCAAACAAAGGCCGCAACGGCAAATAACAGTAAATATTCAGAGGTTTTCATGCGCATCGGAAAGGGTTAGAAAAACAGGTTTAAGGGAAGAAAGATAGTCCAAAGATTCTTTAAATAAAAAAGAACCGCCGGGTGTTTCGGCCTCGTCGAGGGCGTGCTGATGAAAGTTCCAGCAAAGTACTCCACCGTACTTACGGACCGTATCCGCCTGCTTACGGCAGTGCTGGAGGGCTTGTTCCGGGTTCATGTTCATGTAGTTATAGAACTGCACTTCCATCATCATCAGCGGCACCTCAAGAACGGCACTTTCCATATTACGTTCGAGATCAAATAAATAGTATGGCCAGGTAAATGCGGACCGGAATCCCGCACGCGAAGCCCAGCCTACGGAACTGTCCGTTTTAATATCCGATTTCCGAAGTACGGCCGCCAATCGCCGGGGATGATATCTCAGATAATGAAACCGGTGATGCAGCACATCCCGGCCAAGCCGGCGCTCAAGCTTAAGCTTTTCTGCCGTAAACAGCGGCTCGTTGTAACCGGCTGTGTAAGAGGCATGAAGCCCGCAGCTTCCGCCCATACCGGATAGTTCAGACAGAATTTCGTTCATAAACGGCTCATGAAGATAATCGGCCGCATCGTTTCGGTGTTTAGTGATGATGGATTTGAAATAGACCGTCGGCGGAATTCCGAGCTCCGCTTCTTTACGGAACATCGCACGGATGGAAGCCTGGTACGTGTCCTCAGGCCGAAGTAAATCCCGGGCCGATCCGACCAGCCTGTGGTAGCGCTGCTTTAGCGAAAGGTTATGCGCATTCAGCACAGGAATATCAAAAAACTCACGCTTCACCGTACCCTTGTATCTTTTTTTGATGCGGTCCAGATCGTGCGTTATGCAGGCCCCGAACCAACTCCCGCGCATGGCCGGAGAATGCGTAACCTCAGGCTTCACGCCGCGCAGCAAATCCATCATGTGTTCCGCATATTGATTTACGACCGGCGTATCTCCGATTCCGAGGCGTGAGGCCAGGCTTTCTTCATACCGAAGCCGTCCGTGCTGATCCGGGACGGTGTGCTCATTCACAAATTCCCAGTCGGATAAAAAATAGAAGGCGGATGCCACAAGATCCGAATAGATGATGCCGGCCTTTCGGTCCGGCGGCCGCTGTTGCCCGAATAATACCGGAAATCCGTACTCCTGTTCATAAAACACATTCCCGAAGTCGTACTTCCCTCCCAATTCATAATACTTACAGGCAGAATCATCATGCCGGATGCACAAATCAAAGTCCGGGCTGTTTTTAAGGGGTTCCGAGCCGTAGTACAGCCGGATGCCCGGCCCTGCTCCATCCAGTTCGGCAGCCGATACTTCTGTAATATGGCCGCGCAAAAAAAAGGCCGAAAGCATGGTCTTCAGAGCGAAGACCGCTTTCGGCCTGAATAATGCCGGAACATCTGCGTGAATATAAACAGACGGCATCCGGGTTATTCGTAATTCATTTTTACTTTATTGAGCCAGCCGCCGCCTATCACGTCATCGCCTTCATAACAAACCAGCGCCTGACCCGGCGTGATAGCCGTCCGCGCTTCGGGAAAACGCACGCTAAGTTCGTCTTCGCCGGTTTGTGTGAGAAAACCCGGCATGCCGTCGTCGTTATAGCGTATGGCGGCAGTAACGGGCATCTCTTCGTAGGGGACTTGTGCATATTTCACCATATTGATCTGACGGGCGGTGCAAAAGGTACTCTGCAAGTCATCCTCTTCGCCCACCGTAATCGTATTGGTATCAGGGTCGATATGGGTAACATAGACCGGTTTGCCCATCGCAAGGTGCAGTCCGCGCCGCTGACCGATGGTGTAAAACGGATATCCTTTATGGCGCCCGATAATATTTCCGTCTTTATCAACGAAAGCACCGCCGTCCACTTTTTCCTCAAGGCCGTCCACGCGGTCGCGAAGGAAGCGGCGGTAATCGTTATCCGGTACGAAACATATTTCGTAGGAATCTTTTTTGTTCGCCACATTCAGCAGGCCGAAATCAGCGGCCATTTGACGGATTTCAGGTTTGTGAAACTGCCCCAGCGGAAAGATGGTACGGCTGAGGTTTTTTTGTGAAACGCCCCAAAGCGCATAAGACTGATCTTTGTTGAAATCTTTTCCGCGCGAAATCACATGACGGCCGTTTTCTTCCCTCACGTTCGCATAATGGCCGGTGGCGATAAAATCACAACCCAGATTATCGGCACGGCGCATCAAAGCCGTCCACTTAATGTGGGTATTGCACAACACGCAAGGGTTGGGCGTACGACCTTCAAGATATTCGTCCACAAACCGTTCGATAACCCAATCGCCGAACTCTTCGCGAATATCTACTATAAAGTGATGAAATCCATACTTGAGGGCTACCTGACGCGCATCATTCATAGACTCAAGCGAGCAGCATCCGGTTTCCTTTTTGGAATGCCCTCCCGAGGTGGAATAATCCCATGTTTTCATCGTGATACCGATCACGTCGTAACCTTGTTCTTTGAGCATGACGGCCGCTACAGACGAGTCTACGCCGCCGCTCATTGCCACTAATACTTTACCTTTTGAACCCATAATAATATATGGCCGGGAAATGTTTGAACTGCTTGTTTTCTGAAGACCTGTTCCGGACGATCCGGATGAGGGTCCCGGCACTTTTGATAAACAGTAAAATTAACAAATAATTGTGATTTTTTTATGAACCGGAACAGGTTCTGCCTCACATATACAGATAGGGCTTCCAGGTATCTTCGATGGTGCCGAGGTAATCGCGCAGGAAAATGATGTGGCTGGGACGGTAAGGTTTACGAACCAGATTCATATTGGCTTCTCTGGGCGTTTTATTCCCTTTTCTGTTGTTACATCTGTTGCAGGCCGTTACCAGATTTTCCCAGGAGTCGTCTCCTCCCCTGCTTTTGGGTATTACATGGTCTATGGTAAGATCACGCGTTGAGCCGCAATACTGGCATTTCATCCCGTCTCTTTTGAGAATATTTTTCCTTGAAAGCACGATAAACTGAAACGGGATGCGAGCATAAGTACGGAGCCTGATAACCGAAGGGTATTCAAATTCGGAATTGATGGTTCTGATTTTACGCCCCGGGTAATCGTGGAGCATTTCTGCTTTGTCCAAAAAAATCAAAAGCAGGGATTTACGGACGTTCACCACATTCAGCGGCTGATAGTCCTGATTCAATATGAGCACATTCGCATCAAGCATGGCCTCGGGGGTTTATCCTTCAAGCAGTTTATCATCATATTTCAGGTATTTCTATTCGTTGGATTCCGCATATACTCCCGGAAAGACGCTCATTAAACGCAAAACGGGATGAACTTCGTTTATCAGGGTCGAGCATCACCGTGTGCACATCCCCGGATGCATGGATCATGAGTCCGTCTCCGGCACAGATACCCACGTGAGAAATATGGCCGTTCAGCCTGAAATAGATCAGGTCACCACGGAGGGCATCTTTGATGGAATTGCTGAAACAAGGCTGCCGGGCGAATTGTTGCGAGGCATCGCGCGGAAGATGCACACCGAATATAAGAAATACAAGCTGAACCAAACCGCTGCAATCGATGCCCATCTCGCTGCGGCCGCCCCACAGGTAGGGAACCCCTGCAAGCGTTCCGGCGGCTTCGGCCACATCGGCCGGCGAAGAGGGAAGTGAAGTCCGGTATCTGGCCCGGTAAATCCCGAACGGATAATGGTACTCTCCGGCTCCTCCCCTGGGAATCACGCTTCCCCAGGGGACGCGTAAAACGGCTCCGTTATCGTCGATTGCGTCGTGTTGCGGACGGATTGACCGGATACACTGCGACGGCTTGATCCACTCTTGGGCATCTTTGCTGCTCAGCAAATGCACCTGTGTGATACTCAGCCATCCGGGGTAATTATCGTGATGGCAACGAACCTGAACCCATCGTTCTTCCCGGCCCAGAACTTCCGCAGATTCACCCAGCAACAGCTGACTCACCATTTCTGACGATTCAGCGGCTTCGCGCCTGAGCGGTGCGGCTGCCGTTTTCACAATTGCGGTTTCAGATGTCATCTTTTTCAAACATGAGGTCTGTGTAAGTCCCGGGACACCGCTGCATAGAGCTAAACCCATGCGGAATCATTCCGAAACGGTAAAGCCACAAGTATGGCATTATTCCGCGTAATAATCAATAAGGCGGGCAAAGCCAGCTGAAAAGTAAAAAAGCGCTTTTCCGGGCTTCATTAGCATATTAAATATTATCAAGGGCTTCCGGATTATTTTTCTAAAACAGGCTTTTCACTCCCTTATCAGGGTAAATTCAAGCGGATTAATCGTTATTTTTAGAGCAATTTTTATTACAGATTTTTTAACTCAATTTCGAAAATACCCATGCCTTACAACAAAGAAGTGTACAGCACGCTTTACTACAAAGAACCCGGTCCCAAACTCGATAAAGAGAGTCCTTTTGAATCCATGATGGAGCGTTTCCGCTTCTCAGCCGAGATTCTGAAGCTTGAAGACGGAATGTTTAACTACCTGTCCAATCCGGTTAAACAAGTTACGGTTTCCATTCCTGTTGAAATGGATAACGGCCGTCTTGAGGTCTTTGAAGGTTACCGGGTAATTCACACCAATATTCTCGGGCCAAGCAAGGGCGGTCTTCGGTTCGCTCCGGATGTAAATATCGACGAAGTTAAAGCACTTGCGTCCTGGATGACGTGGAAATGCGCCGTGGTAAATGTGCCCTTCGGAGGTGCCAAAGGAGGGATTCGCTGCAATCCCAGAGAGCTAAGCGCGCGCGAACTGGAGCGTATTACGCGACGGTTTACAGCAAGCATGCTCGAAGTTTTCGGCCCGGATTTGGATATTCCCGCCCCCGATATGGGAACCAATGAACATACCATGGCCTGGATCATGGACACCTACTCAATGCATGCCCGCAAAACGGTTACCCCGGTTGTTACAGGAAAACCTCCTATCATCGGCGGCTCGCTCGGACGGCGCGAAGCTACCGGACGTGGTGTTGTAACCGTAACCCTGGCCGCCATGAACAAACTCGGCATCTCCCCGATAAATGCTAAAGTCGTGATTCAGGGTTTCGGGAACGTAGGCTCCATTTCTGCCAAGCTGATGTATGAGCAAGGTGCCCGCATTGTTGGAATTAGTGATATTAGCGGCGGATACTATAATCCCGATGGCATAGATATTCCGTCGGCTATTGAATATTCTGCAGGAAACCGAAACAGCCTGGAGGGTTTTACCGGTGCCGACACGGTAACAAATGAAGAACTTCTTGAACTGGACTGCGACGTGCTGATTCCGGCTGCTAAAGAAGATCAGATAAGTCGGAAAAATGCACATAAAATAAAGGCACGCATTATTTCGGAAGGCGCAAACGGACCTGTTACCGCAAATGCCGACAGCCTTCTTGAAGATATGGGCGTACTCGTTATACCCGATATCCTGGCCAATGCCGGTGGCGTTACTGTATCCTATTTTGAATGGGTTCAGGATCGTCAGGGATATTTCTGGACCGAAGAGCGGGTGAACCGCCGGTTAAACAGAATGATGCGCCAGGCTTTCCAGCTTGTTTACGATGTAAAAGAGCAGTATAACGTTACCCTGAGGCAAGCCGCATACATCTATGCCATAAAAAAAGTATCGGAAACACTCAAACTACGCGGAATTTACGCCTGACAACATCATCCGCCCACATTTTTATATCTCACCCTCAGGTTTACCGCCTGAGGGTGTTTTTTTTGACACCTCACATACCGAACTAATTAAGTCATAAACACATTTTTAATTTAATTTTAAGGTATATAAACACATATTTTACTTAAATATTTAGTTTAAGAATGAAATTCACTGTATTTTTTTCGCATAACACTTGCGCCTGCCTGAATTAATTCAGATATTTGCCCATCCGCTTTCATAATGTGTGTACCGTCTATCTTTTCACAATGGTTTTCATTA
>PXDL01000158.1 GCA_003566395.1 Balneolia bacterium
AAGAAATATTCTTTAATGTCTCAAAATTCTAAAAACTAAATGATGACCATTAACTGAAAATCCAGTACTTCAAATGTTATTCTGCCAATGGGGCAGTTTAGTTTCGTAATGATTCCAACATCTCTTTACTACTCCCAAATAATTTGAACAGGTCGAGACTAAATACAAGATTGGTACCTTTCAGAAACTCATCATGCCACACGGTTCCCATTTTGAAATTATTGTAGCTTAGCATAATACCATGGCCATTGCCAAGAGAATTATTCACAACAAAAAGATATGATAACCCTGCATTGGACTTAAAATCATTGAAAGAAAAAGCTCCACCAATGACCTCAAGTGAGAGTGTCTGATGGGTTTTTAAATGGTCTGAGTCAGTAAAATCGAGTGAGATAGAGGCATTTGGATGAAGAAAAATCAAACTGAATCCTGGCGGTTTAACCATAGGACGTTTCGAGCGATAGACAAATAAGTTATTTGCTATAAATTCCCACGGATATTGAGACCTGCCTGAAAAGTGGAAGTTTCTCCATTGATTATTCAGTCTGTTTAGCTCACGCTGGAGGTCCAGCCGGGAATCATTGTTTATGATATCAGTAATCCGATGCAATGTATTGATACGATATCTCAGATCTTCAGCTTCTTCATGTGGTATTTTATACGAAGTCAAACTAAATTCAAACTCGGTTCCTGAAAAGAATTTTAGTGGTGTTGGGGGTGTTCTTCTACCTGGAGTAGATAGAAAAAAAGCACCATGAATATCATCGATTCCTTTCGAATCATCCTTAAAAATCGAATCTATATGCGCATAAAAATGTTCGATGGCATTTATAAAATTATTTTTTAAATACTGGAGAGAATCTACTTGCCAAAGGGTAGATTGATGTTCAAAATCGATTTTTAAATACCATATAATATTCGAATACCTTTGGTCTATTAAGTATTCAGAAAATTGATTTTTAACATTTTCAAAATAACGGGGATCATTTGTATCTGGCTCAAAACTATTGCTATAAGGCCACTCTTGAGCATACAATGGAGTGATTACTGTTAAAATACAGGAGGCTATTAACCCTTTCATCAAAATGTTTAAATAGTCTTTATTCTTCATCACATTCCTTAATAATGGTTTTAATTTGATCATAAATAGCATAGGCTTTGATTAGAAGCGGAACCAGTTCTCGGACAGAAAGATTTTCTCCTATACTATCATAAAGTGGCTTGAGATCGCTGTTTATTACGAGTTTTACCTCTTCAATACATTTTAGATTTCCGCCAAAAAGATTGGAGTCATAGTCGTGATATGCGCTTTCTTCCTCTTCAATCGTAACAGAATTTTGAACCATGTTTGCCAACATAGGAACATGCACCTGTGGATGGTCAAGGTAATGTTCATATGAATGGATATTCCAGTCCTTGTAATGGTTCAGCTCAAATAGTATATAGTCATTTCCCCAATTACCGGGATTGAACCTTTTTACTTTTGTGAATGGATCCAGTTTGTGCCTGTAGTTTATGAAAGCTTCAAAATAGGAGTTGCTTCCACCAGATGGTGGTTTTACTACCGATGAATAGGGATCAAAGTCAGATTCTAATACACAGCTTACGTTAGCCAGTGAATACATTACTTGAAAAAACCAATGAGTTCTGGCACGAAAGCTTTGATTTTCAGAAAACATACTTGTCCCGAGCATATGCAAAGAATCGTGAACAACGCTGGTACCAAGACTGTGCGCAAGCACCGATGATGATTGGTTATCAGGAAATTCATCTTTGATTTTGTTAATTCCTGTTACAAACTGTTCAGCTACATGAGTTCGTATGTGTGCCTGTACTGTAAGGAAATACCTGTAAATAAGTACATCGGCTATATGAGTCCAGAAAAAATTTTCTTCAAAATTATCAGCTTCTTCCACCCAATCATTTATAGAAGAAAGATTAAAAGATATATCGATTCCATGCTCAGTTGCAAACCCCGTAACACTACCGGCGTTATCTCTCCACTGCGAAATAATATCCTCTATAATTTCATCGTAACTTATTGGAATGAAATTTATATGATCTTCCAACTGGTTAGATTGAAAAAACTCATACCGTTTCGATACTTCTTTTATTTTGTCAATTACTTTATCTGCCCATGCATCTGTCTCATGAGCCCCCATGCCGTGTATTATAAAAAGATGATGCATTATAGCTCCTCGTGCTTATTGTTTAAGATTTTATTTGATATAATATATTTCCATTGCTACTCAACCGTGTTCTTACCTTTCCTTCACGTACAAGCTGATCCGCTATAAGTCTCATTTCCATTGGGGAATAATTTTGGAAAGCATCGTATCCAGCTCTATTACCGCCCCAATTAATAATTCTTGTTACAGTGAAGCCGTATGTATTCCACTCATTCAAAAACTTATAAAGTAATTCTTTCGCATCTTTTTCAGTTTTATCATTAATCAATCTCTCATATTTTGATTCTTCTCCAACAGCTTCTGTCGCTTCAGACTTCTTCTCGACTATATCCTGGTCGACATATTCAGGATGCCTCGATTTCTTTACAGCAATAAAGGAATCTCTTTCTTTTTCTAATTTTTTAATCTTTTCTTTCAGGATTTCTATAAAAAGTGAATAGTCTTGAGATTGATCTTGTATTGCCCTTTCAAGTTCGAAGTCTCCAAATTTTATTTTATTCCAAGGCAGGTAAAGAATTATAAGAATCAACGAACCGACTGCTATTAGGGTAGTTGATTGTAAATCCCCAGGATTGAGTGGTTCAATATTCAGGTAATACGAAATCGGATAAAGCATAATTGAAAGCAATCCGGCAGTAATAATGATAATGCTAATCAACGTTAAAGTGATATTGAGCCATCGTGGAATCTCCTGCAATTCCTGTTCTTCATTGTCTGTTGTTGGTAAATTATCCTCTTTCATAAACTAATAACTTTATTATTTCAATTTCCCCCTGACAGAAATTCATAAATCACCATCTTCCATCCACTTTTAATCCTATTTCGATTCGAAAATCGGGATATCGAGGGTACTTTCAACTGGTATGCCGGTCTTAAAAGCCACATCAGCATCAAGGACGCCCTTTGGCAAATTCGAGGGCTTTTCGGAGTTCAAACCGGAGAGCGGTTATTTCATCACGGAATTCATCATAGGGCCGGTCGGCTTGTTCGATGAGTTGAAGGGAAATGACCTTGAGTTCTACGGCTTGCAGGTAGGCGGTCTCACTGAACGGCGCGATTTTTGGCGCGCAGCCGTAAAGGCCGAGTACACATATCAGTACGGCAATTAGAGGCACATGAGGCGTTTTCAAGTCAAAAAATCTCCTTCGATATTTCATCCTGCAGATATAATGGTGCTTTACCCGGCCTTTCCGGTCAGAAAATGGTTTAAAAATCCAATAAGCTTCAGCTAATTCCACAGCTTCGCCTGGTCAGTCCCAAAATCGAGCCTCACTTGAATTGTTAAGTAGTTACCGTTTTGTAAATAGTTATATTTTTCAGCAACATCAAGGCTAATTACAGAAAATGTTGAAATTACCTGCATCGTGGATAATATTCTATTAAACCCTGCGATTAAGCTTCACACAAGCCGATTTCCCACTTACATATAAACACAAATCACCCACTCAGCGCCCCAACTAACAGTAAAAACTATTTACAACTCTCTGCCCACTACAGCATAACGAACCAAGAATAGTACGCTCGGACAATTATCGCCTCCCAAATGACTACTCCATCACAACCCCAACAATACTCTTCAGCATCTCCAGCTTTAAATCATAAAGCACCTCACTCCTATCCCGAACTTCCTCCGAAACATCCTTCCAGTCCGAGGCCCGTTCGAAGGCAGAGCCTTTGCGGTATAGGTTTCCGGCGGCGGTGATGAACATGCCGGCTGCCGAGATGGTGTGGGCAGGATCGGTGACACTGCCGTCTTCGTAGCTTAGGGTTGCAGCTATGCGGTTTTCGTTAATCTGATATTCGAGGGCTCCTTTCAGCAGTTTTTCGCTCAGTTCGCCGATACGGTCGAAGAGTTCCGGGTTGTTGTTGGTGATGAATTTGCTTGTGCCTTCGCGTTCGCGGTCCCAGGAGAATCCGCCGCCGATGTGGTTCATCAGCTGCCAGCTGTGGTAGACGTCCACTTCGTCTGATGCAGCCTCTGCACCGTCAGCGGTGAAGCGAACTTCAGATGGAAATCCCCACTGACGCGCCAGTTCTTGAATCTGATCGAACATTACTACCGTGCGCTCATAAAGCTGCGATGCCGCTTCTTGGTATTCCGTGCCTTCGCCGAACATGTAAAGCGCTTCATAAAGTCCTTTGTGTCCGCGAATCATGGCGCCGATCTGATCAATTGTCCAGATGTTATCGCCCGATTCCGCGGCGAGTGACAGTGTTGTTGAGGACGGCATCAGTCCGGTGGTCCAGGTTTCACCGGTGAAGTTGTACATCGAGGTTTCATCATTCCAGGCGGCATCGAGAGCATCACTGATTTCAAGCGCGATGTCTGCGGTTTCTTCTTTGCTGAATCCGAGCCAGACGGTCAGGCGGTCTTCATCTACCACGCCCATGTTGTCCGCGCCATCGGGTTTAGCCCAGACCACCCACGCGTAGATATGCCCGTGTATACCGCCCAAACCGTAACTCATGCTTGCGGCATCAACCCGGCCGTTGTCGTGGAAAAAGAGGCCGTTTCGGTAATGGTTTTCCAGTAGATATTTTCCGGGATTCACCACCCATGTTAAAGGAGCAAAATTCAGCTCATTCAACAGCCCGTGCTCCTCAAATCGGCTGCCCCTGTGGTGCATGTGGTAGGAGTACACCAGGTGCGGATACACCGAAAGATCGGTAGCGCCGCTTCCGGCAAATCCTTCATCTACCCGCTCATACCAGTCGGTAATTCTACCGCCGCTGCTGAAGGTTCTCTCGGTAACCTGAACAAGGTCAAGCCACTGACGCGCCCTGTCCGGCATCTCATCATAAAGCGTATCGCTGTAGCCTTCATAGCCCATCTCGCTTTTCCGCGAATTTCCCGCCACCATAAAAATAGCATGAAGCGTATTGCTGTAATCCTCCGCATAAATCCGGTCCTGATAAAATTCAGCCGAGCCGTCTTCACCCAGCGCCCGCGGAATCAGCACCGAAGGCTCTTCCCGGATTTCACGCTCCTCAGGCGAAGCACAGGAGGAAAGAAGGAGGAAGAGAATGAATGTTACGAATAAAAAAGTGCGGGATGAATTCATAGGACCTTGGCGGATTTGAGTTTCAACAGTGGGAAGTAGTTTTGGGGTGGGGTAATTTAAAATTTACAGTTTAAAAATTCAGGGTAGAACGCAGATGGTACTGATTGGGTGGTTTGTGCAGGTCATTTTCTGGGGTGACTGGTATCGGGATTTGAGACCTATAATAAGTTTTCCTGGTCTCAAAATCTCGTGTCCTCCCCCTGCGCCCCCTCCAGCGGGGGAATTTAATTATCGGGTGGTAAGTGGTTTCATAATGGATTCGAAAATTGATATGGCATTGAATTTTTCGGTCTCCCGTCATCGGTCTCCGGTCAATAATTTAGAAATATTCGCGGAAGCTTAATCTGACTACGCAACCTGCAACCTGCAACTCGCCACCTGTTATCCGAAAAAATTCACCATTAATAAAAATGGTGACGCCATCCCGAAAGACAGCATCACCCTAAAAATACCTCAAGCTAAAAAATCAGCCTTCGCTTAAAATCCGCTGGAGGTCGTCGAAAGCTTTGCGGACGGCTGCGGCTGAGTCGTCCATGAGCTTTTGCTCGTCGGCGTTGAGCTCGATTTCGATGATTTCTTTGATGCCTTCACGGCCCAGTTTCACCGGCACGCCGATGTAGAGGTCTTTCACGCCGAACTGTCCGGTCAGCCAAGCGGAGCATGGGAAGATACGGTTTTGGTCGAGGGCGATTGCTTCGGCCATCTGGGCGGCAGCCGCTCCGGGCGCGTACCAAGCCGAGGTGCCCATCAGCCCAACCAGCTCGCCGCCGCCAACTTTGGCGCGTTCGATTATGGCATTGAGCTTCTCATCAGAAATCAGCTGAGTTACCGGAATTCCGGAAACCGTGGTGTAGCGCGGCAGCGGAACCATGGTGTCGCCATGACCGCCGAGTATTTGCGCCTGAATATCTTTCGGGGAAACCTCGAGCTCTTCGGCAAGGAAAGCGCGGTAGCGGGCGGTATCCAGAATGCCGGCCATACCCATCACGCGCTCGGATGGAAAACCGGATGCTTTCCAAGCCACGTAGGTCATAATATCCAGCGGATTGGAAACCACAATGATGATACTATTCGGTGAGTGTGCCACCAGCTGCTCGGTAACCGACTTCACGATGTTGGCGTTGATGCTCAGCAAATCGTCGCGGCTCATGCCCGGACGACGCGGTACGCCCGCGGTGATGATACAAATATCGGAATCTTTGGTGTCGGCATAATCGCTGCTGCCTTTCAGGTGGGTGTCGAAACCGTGGATAGGGGCGGTCTGCCACTGATCAAGTGCGCGCCCGGTGGCGGGGCGGAAGGTTTTCTCTCCGTCTTTTTTCTCCAGGTCGATAGCCACAACCTGCTTTGCAAAATCACGCTGAGCGATGGTGAGCGCTACGGTCGATCCGACGTTTCCGCCGGCTCCTACTACTGTAATCTTCATAATAATATCGGTTTATGGGTTTTTGTAATATTGAAAATAATAAGGCAGCCTTGTATCCGCCTGTCTATCGTGCAGCAGTATCGCGGTCGTTTCCGGCTGCTGCTTTTCGGTTGATGTTTAACAAAGAACAATTTTAACGCCCGGTTCCGGGATGTTACTGCTCGCGAAGGTCTTTACCCCACATGAGCTTGGTCCGGAGCGTTTCAAAATAACTTTTTCCCGGAAGTTTAATCAAATTAAGTTGATGTTCAGCCTTGCTGATTTTCACGTCCAGAGGCTTATCCTGA
>PXDL01000437.1 GCA_003566395.1 Balneolia bacterium
CCAACATCGCCAATAACCTTTGAAAATGACGGCGATACGGAATTTGCTTTTGGGCTAACAGGTCTTAATGTACTTTTAGGGGGCACAGTTGAAACTGATGCAACAACTGAAGAAGGAACCTATACAGGTACTATATCTTTAGAAGTTTCCTATAATTAGGAAATTTGTTGGAGTTAGCTTTATAGGTTCATAGTACTTATCATTAAATTAAATGCGTGACCAATACAATTTAATGTAGCCTTGACCTGTACTACTATGATACGCTTAACCTGTTTACCCACTACTTTGCACTCGCACTTTTTGAAAAAAGTACTAACTTTAAGTATAATAATATTATTCACAAGCTCTCTAATATGGAAGCAGAATAATAAAATCTATGCTCAAGTAAGTGTTGCCCCAACCTCTTTGTTTATTTTTGAAACAGGTGGTATAGGCGAACTATATGTAAGCAATAGAAGTGTGTTGCCTCAAGAAGTAAATGTTCGGTTCTCCTTTCAGTTTCCCAAGTCCGATTCTGAAGGGAGTATAAGTATGACCGAAGGTTCAGAAGAGCTTGAAGTAGAATGGGGGATTGGTGAGATGGTACGCGTATTTCCGAGGCGACTCGTGTTACAACCGGGTGAAACGCAAACCCTTCGGGTACAGGTCCGCCCCATGCAAGACCGCCCCGACGGGATGTTTTTTACCCGTGCCATTGTCAGCTCGAATGCACTACAAGAAGACGTAGGTGAGCAGGAAGCTTTAGAAGGCATCCGAACGCAAATCAACTATGTCCTTGAACAATCCATTCCAGTGTTCTACCGTAAAGGAACCAACACGACTGGGGTGGATGTGGAGCAGATCGAAGCGAGTCGTACTGAGAATGGAATGAGCCTTTTGGTTCATCTACAACGCACGGGCAATAGTCCTTATATGGGTACTATGAGCGCAGTTTTGTATGATTTGGATGGCAATCAGCTTGCCGAAAACAGCTCATCAGCCTTCTTCTATTTTGATGAAAGGCGAAGGATGACGTTAAGGCATGACGATTTACCTCCCGGGCGCTACCGGGTCGAGCTTACGTTCGATACGCAGCGCCGGGATATGTCATCCCGAAATATCGTACAGGCACCGCGCATTACCCATACCGCCGAAGTTGAGATTGAGTGAGTACAGAGAAATGTTACAGGAAGAACTCTTCTGTAAAATTGCTTCTGTGTGCTTTTCCATTTCAACAGACGTGTGCAAAATTGCAAACCGGATACCCTGGGGGTTTCCGGCGTTAACAACTCTTTAGAGTTGAACAACTAATCTTTAACCATACCTTTATGCGAACTAACCTGATTTGCTACCGTAAGCGCTTACAACGCGGAGCCGCCGCATTTCTGCTGGCATCGGCTCTGCTGCTGAGCGGAAGCTTATGGAGTACAACGGGCAGCGTACAGGCACAGGCCGACGACCCGACCACGGCGACAATTAATGTTACCGGCACGGTCATTCTCGGCCTTACCATCGAAGGGCTGCGCGATCTCGTCTTTGATGAAATCGTGGCAGGCGACCCCAAAACCATCAACCTTGATGGTTCGGCAACAGGCGCATCTGTAACCGGAGAAGAGCAGTCCGGTACGTTCCGCATCGATACCAGGGGAGATTTTACCCTGGAATTTGTGGACTTACCCTCTGCTATGACCGGCCCGGAAGGCGCCACCATGCCCATATCGTTTTTCAGCGCATGGTCTGATGAAGATGACGGGGCAAGTGCCACCAACAACGTCGCCACCGACGCACCCACAGAGGTAATCGTGCCCGAGAGCGAAATTTTCGTTTTCCTCGGCGCTACCGTAGAACCACCGCCCACACAAACACTGGGCGAATATGAAACCACCGTAACCCTCCGCGCCACCTTTGGCGTGGACTAATTACAGCGGAACAGCTTGTCAGTGCGCCGGTTTGCCGTGTTTCGGCTTCCGGCGCCTGCCGGCTGTTTTTGTTCTGTTCAACCCCGGTGAGATTATAACAGCATAGAATTCACCCAAAGCCCAAATTTCCATTTTTTTGACGTACTGATACTCTGAAAGCCTTTTCCGTTCATATCGTCCTGCTTACCGCGTTTCTGTTTATCCCGTTTTTTGCTTCGGCACAAATTACGATTTCGCCTACCATCGTTTTCATGAAGGATGATGAACCCGCCAAACGTATTACCATCACGAACAGCTCGGATGTTGTACAGGAAGTGAATATCAGCTTAAGCTTCGGCTATCCGGATTCAGATTCCGACGGTAACCTTCTTATGAATTATGAAGATGAGGAAGCAGCTGAAAGTTTTGGTCTGGACGAAATATTGCGGGTTTTTCCACGACAGTTCGAGCTTGCACCCGATGAAAGGCAAATTCTGCGCCTTCAGGTTCCACAGTCCGAAACACGCAGCCGCGACGATGGTCTGTACTGGACAAGGATGAACATTACATCTAACGAGCGCACCCGCGCTGTGGAAGAAGGTGTGGAAGACCGTATAGGCGCACGCATCAGCTATCGCATTCAGCAGAACATTGGAATATTTTTCAAAAAAGGGGACGTGCGTACCGGTCTTGAGCTGCTGGAAATAAATCAAAGCCGGGACCCCGATACAGGCTATCTTCGTCTTTTACCGCAGCTGCAGCGAACAGGCAACAGCCCTTTTATGGGCACTATGTTTGCCACGCTGCGCGATGCATCAGGAGCGGTGGTAGCAGAAAGTGAACGCACATTTAGTGTGTATTTCACTCAAACCCGGCCGATAGGCTTCGATACATCAGAACTGCCCTCAGGCAACTATACGGCCACTATTCGATTCGAACCGGTCAGGGCCGACGTGTCCGCCCGCGATCAAATTCCCGGAGAGGCCCTCGAAATCGATGTGGGGGTCGAATGGTGAATCCGGAAACTGCTGCTACAGGAAAGCCCGGCGTTGACCGCGTCGTTTTTCCTGAAAGTACAGCAAAATGCAATAAAAAGGCTGAGTTGCCTTCCTGCCTGAGCCCGCCTCATTGCGCTGAGTGGTTATACTGTGTAATAAACCGGCTGATCAGCACGAAACATGTCATAAATTCAGTTAGGAAGACATCACAAAACAAAATAGTTGTTATTTGCAGCGTAAGGGGCGCAGCAGGTTTTACAGCTTTGATTCTGTTTCTTTTCCTTTTTCTGGTTGCTGCACAAATCACGGTTCCATCTGCAAACTCCGCCAAAGCATCTTCGTCTTCATATATTCTTGATGATACGGAAGAAGTTGTGCTCATTTTCAGCTATCCGTCTGTCGGGCGGGTTTATGTCACCGTATTGTTTGATTACAACCAAAATGAGCTGCTTGTTCCTGTAACGGAAATGTTCTCTTTATTAGATGTGAATTACAAACGGGGAGAAATGCAGCAAAATGTAATCGAGGGTGTTTACCTGACCAACGGTGAGCGCTATTCAATTAATTTCGACAATTTCAGCGTGATTAAAGGCGGTGATCGTTTTGAATACGATGCAGAGCGTATGCAGGCCGGGGCGCTTGATTATTACATGACCCCTGAAATTTGGGAAGAGGTTTTTGGACTTGATTTCACTTTTAATTTCAGCGCTTTAAGCCTTTCGCTTAACACGGAGCGCGTGCTGCCTATAGAAGAGCGTCGGCAGCGGGAGCAGGCCCGAAAGCGAATTGAAAGTCAGAGATTTGAGCGTCAGTACAATCCGCTTCAGTTCCCCCGTGATAGGGATGTTTTTCGTACAGGATTTCTTGATTATAATATTAGCGGTGCCAGCATGCTCAATGAGCAGCGCCAGAATTATACATACAACTTTTTAGGCGGGCTGGAGTTTCTGGGCGGTGATTTGCAGGGCTCCCATGTGGGCGGATACACAGCCGACGGTGATTGGTTTAACCGAACAAGCAACTTCCGTTGGCGCTATGTGATGCCGGGCAATCCTTTTGTTTCCACAATTTCTGCCGGACAGCTGAGTACAGGTGGCATCAACTCAGCCCGGATCCGCGGGGTTTCATTAACAAACGAACCTGTTGAAAGCCGTCAGCTCTACGGTACTTATATTCTGGAAGGCAGGGCAGAGCCCGACAGCGAAATTGAGCTTTACTTTAATAACCGTCTGCTTGAGTACACGCGGGCCGATGGATTGGGGTTTTATCGGTTTGAGATACCGCTGCGTTACGGCACTACCAGGCTTGAAACGCGTACATATACGCCGAGCGGGGCGATGCAGGTGAACGAGCGTCAGGTACAGATTCCCTTCGTTTTCCTGCCTGAGGGTCAGGTTCAGTACAATATGGAAGGTGGGTATCTCGATCAGACGTTCGGAGCAACCGGGACCAATCTTGCCGCGCACGGGAATGTCGGCTACGGCATCAATAATTGGCTTACAACACGTGTGGGACTTGAGTATAATGAGTTTGAAAGTGAGGTGCCGAATGCCTACGGTTCAATATCGGCCCGTGTTTTCAGTCAGTATCTCGTAAATGTTGATGTTGTGCCGGATGCGTTCTACCGTGCACAAAGCAGCGTGGTGTTTGCATCAAGCCGAAGCATTGCCGCAACCTATACTTATTTCGACGGGGAGTCCCGCTTCAACACACGGCAGGCGACAGATCAGCTTAATCTTAATGTATATACACCACTCCCGTTCGGACGTCTGAATGCTGGCGCCCGGTTTTCCGGAGACATTGTGCGCTATGGCTGGGGCAGTGAAACAAGGGGATCAGGTGACCTCTTTTTCCGATTGATGGATGTGAATCTACGCTTCAACTATCGTAATACGCTCACGCAAACCGGCAGCACTCTTGGCCGTGGCGATGGGATATTTACTGCTACAGGTTCTTACACCATACCGCGGCAGTCGGCATTGCCACAGCCCTTTCGCAGCATGTTTCTGCGGGGTTCTGTTGTTGTTGATGAACGCAGGCGCACTATACGCTCAGTAGATGCGCAGCTCTCCAGAAATATTGGCCGCATCGGGCGTTTTAATATTGGCATGACCAGGCAGCTCCTCAATAATATTACGATTGTGCAGGGAGGCTTGAGTATGGATTTGGGAGGACGCATGCGGTCATCAACAGACTTTCGCGGTTCTTCCGGAAATTATAGCGCGCGACAGGCTGTGAGAGGCTCAATTGGCTTCGATGATAATACAAGATATCTCCAGGCCACCGACCGCCAGCAGGTGGGGCGGGCCGCGGCTTCG
Organism: Balneolia bacterium; assembly: GCA_003566395.1. GTDB lineage: Bacteria > Bacteroidota > Rhodothermia > Balneolales > Cyclonatronaceae > Cyclonatronum. The sequence continues at coordinate 5,194 of PXDL01000437.1, forward strand.
GTGGTGATGTTTATCGATAACAACAACTCCGGCACCTTCGATGAAGGAGATGAGATTTTGCCGCATGCGGCCGTAAGGCTCGATCGCTCGGCCAATGCCAGGGTAGGGCGGGACGGCGTGGTGCGGCTCACCCAGCTTCAGAGCTACTACCGGTACAATCTGGAAATCAACCGGAACGCCATTCCGCATCCGCTGCTTGTGCCTGCGGTGGATAAATTCTCGTTTGTGGCCGACCCGAACCAGTATAAACGAATCGAAATACCTTTTTACCGCTCGGGCGTAATCGACGGTTCGGTGTCCGTAAGGCGCGGTGAAGAAACCGAGGGTCAGGGCGGTATGCGTCTGCTTATGACCGGTCTCGACAACGAGTTTTCCGAGACGATCCGGACATTTTACGGTGGCGGATTCTACGCCATGGACATTCCGCCCGGCCGCTATCAGCTTGAGGTTGATCCTGCTCAGCTCGATTTCCTCGGCGTGGTTCCCTACGACGGAAAGAAAGAGATTGAAATCCGTTCTCTGGCCGATGGCGACTTTGTGGAGGATATCCGCATTCTGCTGGTGCCCGAGGGTGAAGAATACGTTCCGGTTACTGCCGAGGGCCTTCTGGAAGAACAGCTGTATGAAGAGCTCTCCACGGAGATTCAGGCTTCGCTTCGCCATTATGTTGAGGCCCAGCAGCTGGTCTATCAGCGGGAGTTCCGACAGGCGCTCCGGGCTATAGATGCATCGCTGCGTCTGTTTGAGAACGACCACGCTCTCGCCCTGAAAGGCACCATTTTGTATCTGCTTGGCGACCGTACTGAGGCGGCCCGCTACTGGAACCGTGCAAACCGTCAGAATCCGCAAATTAGAATTCCGAACACAGATCTGCTCGATCTTATGCTCGATCCCGGAGCCAACCGGCGCTGATATTTAAAACATTCAGGTTATGCCTATGAAAAAAATGCCGAAATCCGTTAATCATTTATTTTTGATGAGCATTGTACTCATCATGCTGCCGGTTTGTATACTGCTGACCTTTACGGGTGAGCTTCACGCCCAGGCGGAGCCGGACACCGTGCAGGCAGAGGAACCGGCAGAGATTGTGCGCATCACGCCGGCCACATCGCTTGAGCGAACACAGATGGAGCATCGCCTCGACGGGCTGCTCAAAAATGCGCTCAATAATTTTTTTGATCCGTCTACCTATTTCGTTGATACACAGGTTCAGCTGGAGCTGATGCGCAAAGAGCTTCCGCCCGACGGACGCACGGAGAGACCGGAAACCGGAATTCGGGAATCGCTGCCCGGACTGCCCGGCGTGCCCGCTTCTTTATTGAGACAACAGGAGGGCCGGGAAACAACCACAACCGATCTGGTGATGGAGCTGACCGGAATTACGGTTAACATAATGGTCGATAGCGACTATACCGACGAGCAAATCAGCTTTATTGATCAGCTTGTGCGGGCCACGGCAAAAATTGATCAGGGACGCGGAGACGCGGTTTCCATTATGCGATCCGAGTTTCCCCGTCCGCGCCCGACGGTAACGCCGCTGCCCGAAACCGAAACTGACCCGGCCGATACGGAGACAGTTTCTGAAGCCCCAACAGAAGATTCCGAGCCGGATATATTTGCCGCTGAATCGAATTTTTGGTGGTATATGGCCGCTGCGGCTGCGCTTCTCATCATCCTGATAATAATTGCCGTTTGGATGAGCCGGAGAAAAAAGAAAAAAACAGGTGTCGGGGAACGTCCGGCCGGGGATTCGC
>PXDL01000480.1 GCA_003566395.1 Balneolia bacterium
CCGCCGGCTTATCAGATTGGTTCAGAATTGTTCTACAATACTGAGGGTCCGTATGAGAGAAGTGCGGAATGGCCTTCTGTAGCTGATGAGAACGATCCATATAATGTTCGCATAAATTCTAATCTGGACATGGACGGTCACACCTCAGCCAGGCAGGTGAGGGGAGATTTGCAGATCGATGAAGATGCCTTTCTTACGCTCTCTGATCAATTCAACGGAGATTTGCGTGTGGGCGGCAACTGGAATAATGAGGGCAGCTTCAATTCAAATGATCGTGCTGTTTTTTTTGATGGAAATGGGGTGCAGGAAATCAGAAATGAACAAGCTGGAGGAATTCAGATTGACTTCATCGTAAATAACAATACCTCGGAAACTGAGGGCCTAATTTTCTTTGATGACGTCACCTTGAATAGTTATGAAAGTTCGGGTTTAGCACGGTTTGATGACAGCAACGGCCCATATACTTTTACCGTAAATCGGTTTAGCGACATAAGCAGACCTGTAATAATTAGTGCCGGCATTTCAGACTTTAGTAATGCGGATTTTGTATATGAGGACTCCGGAACTGATAGTTTTTCATTTTTCTTTGATGTTGAAGAAGATGCCGGGCTTACTTTCAGGGGTATCGATATTCCGGGAGAAAAAAACCTTGTAAAGGAAGGAGACGGACTCCTTACGCTTGTTGGCAGTTCCAATACTGATCTTTTTGTTGATGCCGGGATTGTTGCGCTTACAGGCGATTTTATGTTCGATGATCCTGAGGAAAGCACAATCGATCTCGGTACAGCCGTTGAATCTGACGGACGTCATACTCAATCGGCAGAAGTTATTATCCGGGATATAAGCCTTGAAGCCGACGCGGTAAATGTTAAAAGCTTTGATTCTGAAAGCGGTCCCCGGTTCCTGCGTTTTGAAAGCGAAGATGAAGAAAACCAGGCAACTTTAACAACGACTCTCGATCTTGAAAAGCTATTATTTTTGATGGTTGAAGATGAAAACTACGGTGTTTTAGCCGGAGAGGTTGCGGGAAGTTCACCATTTGTAAAACAAGAAAACGGTACACTTACGCTTGAAACCGAAACCTTTGAACCGAATATATTTATTGATGAAGGCCAGGTTCGGCTCAACAGTCCTTTCTCTACCGGATATGAGGGGATTATAGCGCTTGGCACGGATGTAGAAAATGAACGTGTAGAGTCAGATGCGGCGCTTATTATAGGAGAACTTGATGCAAGTGATCCCTTCGCTATTAGCCCGAACATTCAGATACGCGGAGATCAGGGAAGTTTTGAAGCTGGAGACCGAACTATAGTTTTTGATTCCGGCGAACAGATTGCAACTATTAACAGTAAAATTGCACTTGCTGCAACGCTCAATGTTACCGTAGCAGATGGTGCTTTCGGAGTAATAAATGATGATATTAGCGGCAGCAATGGCCTGAACAAGCGGGGGAGCGGTCAGTTGGACCTTGCAGCCGATAACTCTTTCACAGGTACTGTTCAGCTGTTTGACGGCACCTTGCGCTTGGGAGGAAACGGCCTTCCGGGAACAAACCCTGTTCAGATAAGAGGCAGTGTAAGGCTGGCTTCAATTAATACTGTTGCAAGGACTATCTCGAATCCGGTTGAATTTTTTAATGAAGGCTTGAGTCTTGGACAAGAGTCCGGCGGTACAGGTAGCCTTACCTTTACAGGTAATTTTGAGTTAGGAGCCGCTGAGCGTTTTCTTAACACAACCGGAAATCATTCTATAACCGGGAATATTGTTAATGGTAGTTTGCGTAAAGAAGGGTCAGGGCGTTTGGATTTATCAGGAGAAAACGAGGTTTCAGAAACCGTTGTAAATGAGGGAATTCTCAGGCTTAACAGAACATCAGGGAATACCATTACACTTGGCGGACAAATTACAGTTAACGACGGAGGTAGTTTAAATTACACTGAAAGTGGGGGTGCCAATAATCAGCTGAATAATACTACCAGTGTAGTAATTAATGAAGGTGGTGAGTTTGATATTGGAGCCCGAACCGATACCATAGAAAACTTGCAAATCTCAGGTGGAACTCTAAATACAGGTTCGGGTCAGTTTACAGTAACGAATAACTCGGAAATTTCGGGGACAATTAATATCAACTCAGTAAATGCTGTTCTTGCGTTTGAGCAGGATCTCATTATTACTGATGATATAGACGTTAACTTTTCGTCTTCAGGTATTAGTAATAATAACAATGAACTTATAAGCTTGGGAGGAGACCTCATTGTTAATGAAGGTACGGCAGTATTTAATGAGAACAGCATTAGTGGTGCAGCCATACCCCAATTCAACCTTAACAATTCCGAGCGCACCATCACTATAGAGGAGGGGGCTGAGCTTATCAGTTTTTGGGGATTCAGAAGCCCGAATGCTGCTGATGGAGCCATCAGGAAAACAGGACCGGGTATTCTTATACTTAATGAGGAAAGTACGTTCGCCGGTGGTACTGAGATTGAAGAAGGCACAGTGGCGATTTCCCAAAGTAATTCGCTTGGCCCGGCATCAGGGAATGTAACGCTCAGTGGTGGTACTCTGCGCGCTGATGCCGATATTACCCTCGGCAATACCATCACCCTTTCTGAGAATACCGTCAGCTCAATAGAAGTAAGTGAAGGTGGTGATCCCGTAAATCCATTTATCCTTTCAGTTACAAATTCGATGGGTGGCGACGGTAATCTCACCAAAACCGGTCCCGGCACCCTTACATTGGAAGATGATGCCACTTACAGCGGTGAAACAGATGTGCAGGCCGGCATTATGAATGTGAATGCCGGTTTTGTAAGTACGAATCTTAGTATTGGGGAAAATAGCCAGCTTAATTTTTTAGCCCCCGGTAGCTCTCGGGTTTTGGAACTGTCCGGCCTATCCATTGGAAGTGGTGCCACTTTAACAATAGGCGGGGATAACGATGTGTTCACTATCCCCAACACTTTCCCTGTAACCATCCCGGAAAATGCCACGGTCGAAACTTCCGGCACAGATGCCCGCCTGACCCTCCAAAGCGGTGCGCGATATGTGAATCTGAGCAGCTCAACTCCAAACCTGCAGGTGGAGCGTGTATTTGAAGACGGGCAGGGCTGGCGGATGCTGGCTTCGCCGGTTGTTGCGACTTACAGCGATATGTTTGCGCCACCTTTTGTAACTCAGGGGTTCGCCGGCGCCACTTTCCCGGGACGACAGTTTAATTTGCTTTGGTGGGATGAAACAGACGCAACCGGCACAACACTTCAGCGCTGGCGGACGCTTTCGCAAACGACCAACGAAACCGGAGATAACATCCCTGCCGGACGCGGGCACTTTTTCTACATTTTTGATGGAGCTCCTATGCCTGATGACAATGGAGCAACAGGTGACTATTCTGACAACCTGCCTCTTACCATGTCAACCACAGGCACGGAGCCGGACTTATCAGAAGATCCGTTTTCATTCGATATATCATTTACAGAGGTTGATGAAGAGGTGATCGAAAACGACACCTTCATCGGAGCACTGGTTCAGGATCAGGGATGGAATCTGATAGGAAACCCGACGGCATCCTGGCTTGACTGGACTCTTGACACCAACTCTGAATGGACTAAAAATCAAGTTTCTGAAACCATGTATGTTTGGGATCCGGGACTTAACAATGGTGATGGTGACTATAGGTTTACCAATGGGCTAACAGGTAACCATAATGGCCGTATTGCGCCTTATCAGGCATTCTGGGTCCAGGCTACAGATGAAAATCCGGAGCTTAAATTCACTAACGCTGCAAAAGTAACGGAGGCCGGAACATTTTACGGGCGCCCGGCAATTGCAGGAAGAGTAGCGGAATCTGATGCACTTGAAAACAGTGAAAAAAGTCCGGAGAACGCCTCTTCTACTACAGTCCTGCCAATGAAACTTCACTTCAGCTATCAGGGGCATGCGAGGAAAACTGAAAAGTTTCTGATGTTCTCCGACCGTGGCCGCTTCGGAGCCGACCGCTGGGATGCCTTCCGGCTTCAGCCGATGAGTGAGAGCTGGCTGGTTCTTGCATCTGCCATGCATTTGGGATCAGCGCCACTATCCATAAACAGTCTTCCTGCTTTTGAGGAACTATCAGGGCCGCTGAATATTCCGTTGTACGCCGGTGGCAGCAAAAAAGGAGAACCTCTCAGCGGTGAGTTTACCCTTGAGTGGGAAATGCCGGAAAGCTGGGACCCGGAAATCGCTCTTGTTTTGATGGACCACCATACGCAGCAGGCCATCCCCATGCGCAGCAGAAAAAGCTATACCTTCAGCCATCAAACGGATTCGGCCATGCTCCCGGCTATGGTTTCTCCAAAGGGTGAATCCGTATCAAATCCGGCTCAGTTCAGTGCAGGAAATGATAGCCGGCCCGAAAACCGACGCAGTGGTGCTTATGCGGTGCACCAATCAGTTCGTTCGCAGGGAAAAGGTTCTGTGGTTTCGCTTAAAATACCGCAAAACCTGCTTTCCGCCCGTCCGCTACGCGCCGAGTGGCAGCCGGACTATGAAGCGGTTCAGCAGCTTATACCGGCCGAAAATGTTAACAAAGGAGATGAGCCGGGTTATCACTATGTGCCCCTGGTATCCGAAACCGGTGGAAGTGAAAACGACTCACAAACACACTTGGGTAAAGGCACAGGTGGATCCGGCTCATCCGGTTCGGTCAGGTTTTCACTGTTTATGCAGCCTGTTTCTGAAGGCTCGGGCGGTGATGATTCCATACCCTATATGCCGCTTGAAGCAACGCTCTTCCAGAATTATCCGAATCCCTTCAATCCTGCAACTACCATCAGGTTTAGTTTGCCGGAAGCCGAGCAGGTAAGGGTTGAAATTTTCGATTTACTCGGCAGAAGGGTAGAGCTTCTGGCAGACGCGCCATTCGAACCGGGAACCCATACATTTCAATGGAATGCAAACGGAAGAGCAAGCGGCGTGTACATAATCCGCCTAACAACCGAATCGAAGGCATTAACCCGCAAAATGACCCTGCTGAGGTGATTTCTATGGCTTATTTTAACGCTTTGTTTGAAGATAGAAACTATAGAAGAGTCTCGACCTGCTCATTACGCGGAACTAAGTCCCAAGGGCATATCAATGTAAATTTTAGCCCTAAAGTTTTGACTTTAACAATTGTCTGTGCTAATCTGCAAAATAACTTAGCAGGGAAGCAGTCGCCACGCTTGTGCGGCACATTGTATTGCAATCCAACACATTACTAAACTGATGCTTCGCCATTTATTCCTTTTACTGATGCTTCCTTTGTTCTGTATGCTGCCGGATATGGCTGAGGCCCAGCAAGTGCAGACAGACGGGGACCGTTTTAGTTTTGATGCGTCTATCCGAATTACGGGTAATGTGGTCGCCCGTACCGGTGGTGAAAATATTTTATTTGATACTATTTATGATGTCAATTTCCGGCAGACACGCCCGGAGCAAACCATGATTACCGTAGACCCGATAACAGACCTTGCTACTGTGGATGAGGGTGCAGGATATGTGGTGGCTAAAGGGGCCCCCAATGCGCAGTTCCAGCTCACATTCAGCAGACAGGTTGTGTTAAGGCACATTACCGAGCGCGATAATAAGCTTACTGTGAATTATCTGCTTAGCGCAAACAGCATCGATGAACAGGAAAATGCCGATTATGTACTTGAAGCCGCCCCTACATTTCGTATGAACGAAGACGGTGAATTCCATTTTTGGGTGGGCGGACAAGTAGATATCTCCAATACCATACGCGGGGAATATGAAGGAGAATTTATCCTGGAGGTTGAGTATTTATGAGATTTCCAGGCCAAATACCGAATGTGTCATTTAATGTAAGCCGTTATTGGTTTAAAATACTCAGTACGCTTTTGTGCCATTTTATTATACTCGCTGCACATTTATCAATGGCACCGAATATGGCGGAAGCCCAAAGACTCGATTTCGGAATTTTCGCAGACAGTGATATCGTAGTACAGCCCCTGATGGGTAATGAAACTCTTGATTTCAACACCAAGCAAAACCCAATTATACCCGGAGATATGGTAAGCATTGAGCTTACAGAAAACGATGAGTCTGCTTTGGCTATTTTTGAAATAACAGCAGCACGTGATTTTGATATAGATGTTGAAGTTGTGCCGCAAAACGCCGGTTCATTGATTCTGGTTGATGACAGTAGTGAAAGTATCGACTTTACGCTCAAATGGGCTTTCTCAAACCAGGCATCTCCCAACACATCACATGCAATAAGTGTTGCTCAGAATAATGTTGTGCCACAGGGAATTAGTTTTGCGACTTTTCCGGTGCTGAGACGGAGTATAGGTAGTAACGGTCCTCCGGGGCCTCCGCCTGCTCCTTTAGATGGAGACAGCCCGAACCGTGAAACGGCAGTGGTGTATCTGTTTGTGTATGGAACTATCAATGTGGACGAATCAGCCGCTGTAGGTCTTTATTCTGATACTATTAATATTCATGTTTCGTACAGCGGAGGAGATTTGCCATGAGGAGATCAATCAGCTGTATCACTGATTTTATTTTATTAATGGTAGTCTTCACTGTAAGCACTTTGTGCTTGGGTATTATTTCAGCGGATTCCGCTACTGCTCAGGTTCGTTTCAACCTTTCGCTGATGGAAGACAGCGCAATGCTGGAAGCGGAATCGATTGACTTCAATCGCACGGAGCGGCGGGAGTTGAAAAAGGATGAGCAGGGCAGGCTTACCGGTATTGAAAGCGCGGCATGTCTTCGCATCAGCGCGTCGGAGAATATTTCGGTTTTGGTGGAGGTTCAGTTTCGGGATGTGCATGTACGTGGCCGGGTCAGGCCAGTTACGCCCTATGCGCGCTATCTGAACGACGGTGGGGCATGTCCTGAAAAGCCACGTATCGGGCGCGAAATGGGGAAAGAGCTTGATGACGCAGGTCATGCATCTTTTAC
>PXDL01000197.1 GCA_003566395.1 Balneolia bacterium
GGAGTGAATGCGAATCCTGCGGGTTCCAGGCCGGTAAGCAGCATGCCGGAGCCGTCGAGGGGCTGGTCGGAACTCGCACATGAGATTAAAACTATAAAGCAAAACAAGAATATTGCCAATCGAGGTTTTTGCATAATCTGTACGTTATATTGCATAAGTTCTCAGCTGTACTTGCCACCCGGATGAAATGCCGGCTCAGGTCAATTTGAATCTGGATAAGTTCACCTCAGGTCAATTTAGGTAAAATGAGTCACACCGCTTTGAACTATTTAAGTAGAATGAGGATTTTATTAACATAAGGCTAAGCAAAACCGTTTTTTTTAGTTTACTTCCTTTTGCCAAAAATGAAATCCCCACATCGATGACTTATCCTGTGGTTTCATTTTCACTCAGGCATTTATTACGAACAAAACACCTGGTTGATCAAAGCTTTTTAACATAACATCTGACTGTACGAAATGTTTCGGGTCATGGATTTCCCTTTAAAATTAAACGCAGCACCCATCTGTATTACTATAACCTTTTTTTTCTGGGTTATACCGGCATTTGCGTCTCTTTCACACGGTAAGGACTTAAACGAAGATGTTTATAAGCGGGGACTTGAGCTGATCGATCAAAACGAGGTTGAGGCCGCCATCAATCTTTGGATTCCGATAAAAGCAGAGCTTGAAAGCAAAGGTTGTGGTGATTTCAGGATCGGCATTAAAGCGATTGAATCCATAACCGAGGCAGGTCTTACGAGGCTGTACCCTCTTGCCACTGAATTTTATTTCTGGGGCCTTTCCAGCTGCGATACCGAAAGGGACCGGGATTACATCATGGATGAAATCTATCGCCTTGAACCGCTTGTTTCCCCGATAGTGTTCAACAGCTGGATTAAACTGGCACAAACAGACAAGCAGCAAGTTCTTTCTGAAATCCGGGGGTTTTTTATCAAACAAAATCCGCTGCAAACCACTTCCCGGAACGAACGGCTTATTGAGCACTGGGAACGGATTGCCCATGCCCGCAAACATTTTCAGCGAAACTCATCCAGCGCCTACGGTACGGACGACCGCGGTATAATCTATGTCAGATATGGGGAACCCGACAAGATTGAATCCGGAAATTTCACCCTCAATATGGATGACATCCTCTCTATCAGCAGTGAGATTCTGTACCAGCAACAGGAAGCCCGCATGAATGATCCTACCATGGGAGACGGCATCCAAAGTGCTTCCGCCTGGATTTCCGACGAAATATTCCGCGACAACCTTTCAAAATTGATTGGTGAACAGGTTCTAAGCCAGCGGGTAACTACCGAATATGAAGTTTGGATCTACAACCATTACAACCTGGGCCAAAACCGCAATACTACATTTTTATTTGGAGTGGATGCACGAACTCAAAGATACGGCATGTACCCTTCCATCGAGGCTTTCATTCCGCTGTCCGCATTCAGAGAGCGCACTATGCGTCTCGGAGGCTTTCGTTTTAATGCGGGTCCGGTGATTCAGCTCGCATTCTATAAGGAACTCCGTTTTGTTGACGACACTTTTAATGATATTTACTACGACTATTTCGACCGGTTGATGAGCGATCGCTCTATTATCGGAGAGTCCAGTTACTCTCATATGTATTACCGTTATGCCGATCAACTGGAGGGCATTCGCAACGCTATTCCCGCCAATGTTTCCCTATATGATCAGGGTCTGGCCGAATTCGAGATTACATATACATCCTATCGTTTTTTTGATGAGGATTTGCAGCCGTACGAAATCGTCTTTTTCTACTCCATGCCTCATCAGGAAATACTGACCGACTATTACAGTTTTGGAGAGTTGAACCCTGATGCAAGCCCGGAGTACCATCTCCGCCATAGTCTCGACTGGTACACAAACGACTGGACGCTCATTGAGCGAACTACAGATTTTCCTCTTGTGTTTTTTGATAAATTCACTGCCGACGGCAGACTCATGCCTGCTTCGTCTTCATTTACCGTACCTGTTGATGAAGCTGCCGGGAATCTTTTATTTACCGGAACCCTGTTCAACAGGGCTTATACCGATTACGATCAATCGCAGCTTGCGTCTGCCGGCATTTCGGGCTCTGCGGCAATTCCTGCCGATATACTGGCTGAAACAAGTCTTGAAGTAGATCTCAGATCAATAGAGATGCCACTTAGCAAACAGGAACCCACATTCAGTGATGTAATACTCGGATATACCCCGGAAGGTGATCATGAACTGGTACCACCTGAAGCACTCATTCCGTTTCATGTCCCCATGAATCCGGTTATACCTGTAGGGGCCGACCTTGATCTGTTTTTTGATGTGTACAACCTTGATGCACTTAACAAGGATACTGCTAACGAATCCCCTGAACCAAATGTGTACATGTTGCGCTACCGCATTCAGGCGCCCGATCAGCGCGGTTTATTCGGAAGGATTTTCGGCTCCCGGCAGGAGCAGGAACAATCGGTGGTCCTCAGCTTTTCGACCATGGAGCGTTCATTTAATCATTACCTGAGTATTGAAACCTCACATTATCCCGAAGGCGATTACGAGCTGGTAATCACCCTGCTTGGCGAAGATGAAACTATGGCCGCCGAAAAAAGACTGCCTTTTCAGATTCTCTCAGAAGAGTGAATAAACGAGCACTTTTCTAATTGTGCCGGACCCCGGAGTCCAATTCTTCTCTAAAGTCTCTTGAAAGAACCCGGAAATACTCTTCGGTTTGGGGTGAACACAAATTCCGGACCCACTCTCCTTCTTCTTCAAGATATACCTGATTATAAATCTCTATAAAGGCGCGCTGCTGTGATGTGGCCTGAGCCGTTAAAGGCCGGCTGGTTACGACAATTTTGTTACGTGCCTGACTTATTCCCATTTCGGACTCATCGTCAAACAAATTGCGTTCCTGCCACTCCGATTCGAAGTAGGTACCGTCCAGGGTTATCACGTCACGGTAAAGGGTGAAGCTGATCCTTGTAAAATATCGGGGAACCTTGATCTGTAAATCCATTTCGGTAGTAGTTCCCAAAGATGAGCGATATGTGTACTCTCTTTCACTTCCGTTATTCGTGGAACCACATGCGCTGATTACCACTGCGGCCATCACCAAAACGACCGGGCTCATTAGTTTTGATAAACCTGATGATTTCATATTAACCTCTTATGCGGTTTTTCCGAAAAAAAAGAGGGTTGACAGTACGATACCGTCAACCCTCCTGATACTTATGTTAACCGAATTCGGAAATTACTTCCGTGTAACGCTATTCGGGTTTCTTCCGCCTGCTGCGTCGATAGCACGCTGAATTACAGGGCTTGGGGTTGCAGACTCAGCTGTGCGCTGTTTTGAGTTAAACTCGCGCGGAGCCGAACCTTCACCACCACCGCCGAACGTATAGATATCCATTTGCAGAAGCTCCAGTTCGGAGGCAGGTATCGGGAACATGAGCGGTGTTCCGGTAATGAGCTTGCCGTAGTCGTCACCACGCCAGTTGCCCTGTCCGCGAACATTATAGAACTCAAGTCCGGCCGCTGTGGCGTACGTTTCGATATGAAACTCGTACCGCATTGCATTAAATGCGTAATCCGGATTAGACGCCGTAGTGATCGGCTCAAGTCCGCCACGCTCAACGCGTGTTTCATTGATCAGATCAGCTGCAGCCTGAGGTACGGTGCCCGCGTTCAGGCGAAGCAGGGCCTCAGCATGGTACATTTTGATCTCGGTGAACCGCATGTGCTGCATAGGGCCGATAAAGTTGTTAATGTACATCTCATTGTTTCTGAAATGATTGTAACGTGAACGTCTCCAGAGACCGCGTTCGGCAGGGAAGTTACCTGCAGAAGCAATCCGGAAATCACTTCCGTTAACCGCGGGATCGGGCTCACCGTCATCATTCAGACCTGTGATACGAAGGTCTGCCGAGGTCATGATAAACTCACGGCGCTCTGAGTTGATGTTGTTCAGCGGCGTGTTGATCCAATCATCAAACCCACCGGATGTGTCATATCGGCCGATAAGCGGATAGAACGGGCGGTGCCAGGTCGCATCCTGCATAAGGCTGTGCGGACGTGACCACCACAGTTCGCCGTCGGCTTCAACATTAAGCGCATTATCGTCATTGTTAAAGAAAGACGGATTTGCATTCACAACTTCACCGGTCAGGTCACGGATCATGGTCCAGTTAATGGCATCACGCTGCTGCGTAGAGCGGGCGTTGCTAACAATAAACCGGGCCTTGTAAGCTTTGGCTAAAGAGGCCAGCTGCTGGCTGGTAAGTGCGTTACCACGAACCCAGCCGCTCGGAAGCGTGAAGCTGTTAGACTCGGCCAGGGCTATAGCTATATCAAGCTGCGCTATACCAAAGGCAAGCAGTTCTTCATAATCCACCGCATCAAGGGTAACTTCACCTAACGCGAGTGCTTCAAAGTCGGTGTTTTCATCAACAATGAAGCCCCGGTCGAAATGGTTGGCAAGCTGACCGTAAGAAATACCCATAACAAAACGGGCAAATGTTTCCATACGAACAGCACGGTTATCCTCATCATCCGGTCCGAAATTCAATCCACCTTCAAGAGCGACAATACCGTCGATTGATGAAGAAATGGATGTATAGAGGTTAGACCATGGAGTTGAGGACATAAACCGATCCGCATAAGCGGCATCGTTATTGAAAGCCTGACGCGGTACGGCGCCGAGGTCAAACATCCCGAAGTTACCCCAGGAAGAAGTACTTACGCCGCTCATTACGGCCATTGTCATTCCCGGATAGTTCTTCTGGGTGCCGTTCCACCATTGGAAATACTGGCTTCCCACAAGCGACTCTACGTCACTTGGTTCGCCCAGTGCCCGTTCTGTATCAGGATTATTCGGATTATCTACCGAAAGATCCATACAGCCGGAGAACAGCAGCAGACTTGCTGATATAGCCAGCAGTATTAAATATTTCATTGTTTTCATTATAAAAACCTGTTATCAATTAAAATTGAAATTCTAAGCTTCCGGAAATGGTGCGGAAGTTGGGATAATCGAAAGAATCGAAGCGAAGGATGGTAGCGCTCTCACGCCCAACCTCGGGATCAAATCCGGAGTAGTTGGTAAAGGTGAGGAGGTTACGACCGATAACACTAATGTTGATTCTGTTTATCACGTCACCGAACACCGGCTGAAGCTGTGCGCTTTCAAAAGAGTAGCGCAGTGCTACTTCGCGAAGCTTCACATATGTTCCGTCTTCCACAAAGTGACCGCTTGACTGGTTCTGAGCATAAAGCGTCTGATAGTAATCAATCGGCTTTTTACGCTCCTGGCTAACTCCACGCTGGTCCTGATCAAAGTGCATCAGGTCACGATAAGCCCACTGGCGGGTCTGGTTGTAGATTTCACCACCGATCTGGCTGTCTAAGAGCGCAAACAGGGTGAAGTTTTTAAAGCGGAAGTTGGTGCTGAAAGAGAAACTGAAATCCGGAAGGGCATTACCTAAACGAAGGAAATCACTTCCATCTTCATCACGCTGACGTACCGGCAATCCCCAGGCGAGAGCAGTCCCGTCAGGAAGGGTTACTGTATCGCCCCAGTTGCCGTCGGTCCATGATCCGCCGTCTCCGACAGGAACCATATATCCGTCGTCGTTACGATCGAAGAAACCGGCGAAATCGCCATAATCGAACGGCAGGTTGTCTGCATTGCTTGCCCAGCGGATGCCGTAAAATGTACCAATGCGTTCGCCCGGTCTGCGGTAGAATACATCACCGTTCTGGACATTAGGTCCGAAACGCTGTGCCGGACGGTTGAACTCGGTAATGCGTGAGATGGAGCGGTCGAAAAGAACGTTGAAAGACAAGCTCATGTCGCGCTCCTGAATGGCAAACGTTCTCAGGCTTGCTTCAATTGTGTTGGACTCAACTGTACCGGCATTCTGCCACTGTGAGTTAAACCCAAAGTAGGAAACCAAAGGCAGGTTAAGAATCTGATCTTCAACCTTGGTGTCGGCATAGGTGAAGTTAAACAGGAATCTGTTGAGGAAACCAACTTCAATTCCGGCTTCAATTTCACGGGCAAACTCCGGCTTAAGCTGGCGGTTACCTAAAACATTTTTGAACACCTGTCCACCAGATACCGTCCAGGTTTCATACTGCTCAGAGAAAGTCGGGCGACCACCGGCTGTACCGATAGAAGCATTTACTTTCAGTTCGTCGATACCGTTGATATCGAACCAGTCTTCTTCACTGATCAGGTATGCAGCACTTAATCTGTAGTAGGTATGCCATTTTTCATCAGGACCGAACAAAGAACTACCGTCACGACGTACAAGCGCATCAAAAATGTAACGCCCGTCATAGTCGAAGTTGGTAATAAAGTAATACCCTTCGGAACGGATGGTCGTTGATGCACTGCCTACAAAGCGGGCATCGGCATCGGTGTTCGTAAGCGTAGGTACACCGTCTACAATAAAGCGGCGTCCTTCTGCATCAAAACGGCGGAATTCCTGCTGTTCGAAAAGAACACGACCTTGGGTACGGGTTCTCAGGCGGCCGAAATCATGAGTATAGGTAGCGTTGAAACTTCCGTTTACAGCTTCATTAAAGCGGAAATCACGGAATAAACCACCACCTGCATACGTCACCTGATCTATACCTTCCCAGAAAGTAGGCCAGAAGCGGGTAAAGTCACGGTTCGAGCGGTCATAACTTAGATTACCGGCCAACACCAGATTTTCGAATGGAGTGTAACGCGCTTCCATGCTACCCATAACACGTTCCCGGTTGTCGGTACGCTCGTTATAGGTTGCTTCATAGAGCGGGTTTTCCTCAATAGAAGCCGGGTTGGGCTGTACAAGCAGACGGCCCGTATCAGGGTCGGTTGCACCGAGATTAATATCAGGAGCGGTGAAAGCAAGGCCGAAAAACGGGCTGCCCGGACCGGTCTGAATTTGATCAAGGTTTGAGAAAGAGTAGTACCCGGATCCGG
This sequence comes from Balneolia bacterium, assembly GCA_003566395.1. Taxonomy (GTDB): domain Bacteria; phylum Bacteroidota; class Rhodothermia; order Balneolales; family Cyclonatronaceae; genus Cyclonatronum. The sequence goes on from PXDL01000197.1 coordinate 6,955, forward strand.
AAAGCGTGAACGAATCTGAGAGTCTGCTGTCGATATTCAGACGCACATTTCTACGGCTGTAACCATCAAGGGCATCAAGTACACCGTCTTGCTGGGTGTTGTTGAATGAAGCCGTATAGTTAATGGTTCCGACACGCTGAGATACGGAGATATAGTTGGTGTAAAAATTACCCGGATTAAAGAAACGATCGAAGTTATCGAAGGTCTCTCCCGGATAGGCCTGATCAAGAAACGTGGTTGATGACGGACCTGTTAATACACGTTCGGTCGGATCGGCAGTTGCCTCACCATCTTCGTTGAGCCAGGGCGCGTCTGCTTGCCCGCTCATTTGCCATCCATGCGACTGGTTGGTACGAATCGGGTTTTCGAGGCTGCTTGAGCCGAACTCGTTACGTACGGTAACACGTGTAGTACCTTCAGCCATATTTTGGCCACGCTTTGTACGGATGTTAATTACACCTGCGGCGGCGCGTGAACCGTAAAGTGAAGAAGCCGCAGCTCCTTTAACCACTTCGATGCTTTCAATATCGAGAGATTCGACATCAACGGCATCCTGCCCGAGAATTACACCATCTACGATATACAGAGGCTCGTTACTGCCCGAGATGGATGTTACTCCACGTAATACAACAGAAGGGTTGGACCCGGGCTGTCCGCTTCCCTGAACGATGCTAACACCGGCAACTTTACCGCGGAGTGCTGATTGCGGGCTGCTTGCGGGAGCCATCTCCAGATCACGTGCCGTTACACGGCCTACCGTGAAAGGTGTTCTGCGTGCTTCAGTGTCTCCAAGTACACCGGTAACAACAATGTCCTCAAGGCCGAAACGGTCGGGTGACAGATCAACATCGAGGGTATTGGTTCCGCTTGATACTTCAATTTGACGTTGGAACCTGGAATAGCCGATAAATGTAACCCGGACTGTATAGGTACCAACTGGAATATTATCGAGGGTAAACTGACCATCAAGATCAGTTGCGGTCCCCCGGTTCAGCTCAACCAGCAAAACGGTCGCTCCTGGGAGCTCATCGCCGGTTTCTGAATCGGTTACTGTTCCTGAAAGATCTCCAACCTGCGCCATCAGCGCGTACGGAAATGCAAACAGAGACAGAAGTAGTAGTAACTTCTTCAACATATTGTAATGACCTCTTTACGTTATGTACATTTTTATTAAACCCCTTTCACTGCTCAGTTCACATTGAAGGGTTTGTTTATCCTTTTTTACGATTGCCACATATTCAATCGCATGGGCCTAATATAATTTTACCGTTACTTAATACAAAGGTTTTTTTGCACTCTCAAACATTTTGCCTAATAATGTAAAAAGCAATTTCCGCACTTAAACCTAAATTCTTTATTTTTGATGGTCTAATTTCATTACAAAACCAACAAAAAGTTTAATTCCACTTACAAGCAGTTCATCGGGGTAATCGTATGCCTTGTGATGCAATTGGGGATGTTTTTTTCCTGCACCAAGCCCGAACAACAGCACTCTTGAGACATCTGAAAAACGGCCGAAATCTTCGCTCCAGGGAAACGGCCGACTGGGTTGCAAGTCCGGCAGCTCCAGCTTTCCCGCAATTTCGAGCAGCATCCCGGCCAGTTCTTTATCATTTATAGTTGTTTGAAAATATTCAGCTTGAGAAATATCTAAATCCAGATCCCAGGCCGAAGCTATACCGGTTCCCTGCTTCTCTGCCAGCGGTATCATGCGCTCGAGCACTTCCGTCTCGGCGGCCCGAAGCGTTGCCATCACAACACCTTCACCGGGCGTGGTACCGAATGCAACTTCGCCAAGACTCAGGTGTGCATGCACTACGGTAACGAGCGCTAATGTGTGCTCGCCAAACGAGTTGCCGGCCATCGCCGACAGCGCGTTAATCATTGCGGCCATTGCCAGAGCAGGTGAGTTACCGTCTTCGGGATGAGCCGCATGTGAGGTCGCCCCCTTTAAATGAAATTTCACCCCTACTGATGCCGACGTGAAGGGACCTTCGCGAACAATTACCTGATGCTTTTCATAGCCCGGAAGATTATGCAGGGCAATCATGTAATCCGGTTTAAGCTTCTTGAATATTTTGTCGTCAACCACGCGGACGGCTCCTTCACCGGTTTCCTCGGCAGGCTGAAAAAGCAACATAACGCAAATTCGTTCAGGAGGGTTTTTGTGAAGCCATTGAGCCAGACCAAGCAAATGGGTCATATGCCCGTCATGGCCGCATTTATGGCCGGTTTCCGGGTCTTCGGATTTATGATTAATAGAGTCGGGGTCAGGGATAGGCAGCCCGTCAAGCTCGGCTCTGAACATCACCGATTTTCCTTTATTGGCCCGGCCGTAAACGGCAATCACGCCGTGTCCTCCTATATTTTTATGTAAGGCATCCGGACGCGTTTCCTCAAGCCATTCGCAAATCTGTGCAGCCGTTCGTTCTTCTTCATTAGAAATTTCAGCCAACTGATGCAGTTTTCTTCGCTTATCAGTGCATTCGCTGATAATTCCATCCATAAAACGGTCCAGCTTTTCCAGATCCATATAATGTCTTTAATGTGAGTATTGATTGAAGGAAGCAGATTCACCTAAACCAAGTTGCAATATTTGCATTCAATTATGCAAAGACAAATCCGGGGAGCCACTTTTCCGGGCAAACCTATTAAAAAGGTGTTGAAGTGCAGAAAAGCGTTCTGTTCGAGGCGACGAGGCTGCCGGCCGGAACGAATATACAAATTCAAAGATAAATCGGCCCCAGCACTATACGCGGATCCGGATGGGTTCTGACGGCGTTTTCAAGTTCGTCCGGTCCGACCACGCCGGGCATATCGGGAGATTCCGGCTCTTTAACAGACAGTTGAAAATGCAGATGAGGAATCCATCCGCCGTTTTCATCACGTGTGCCCAGCTCACCAATTTTCATTCCGGCTTCAACAGGCATGCCCTGCTCCAGGTTATCCAGTGTTTCAAGGCTGAGGTGTCCGTAAAGCGCATACAAAGGTGCGCCGCCGATATCATGGCGGGTAACGACGGTGGGTCCGTAGTCGAGGGCGTTATCATTATTTCTGAATCCCCAGATTTCTCCGTCTCCAAAAGCATAGACCGAAGCTCCGGCTTCTCCCCAGATATCTATACCCATGTGTATAAACCGGCGGCCCTGATATAGCGGAGAGATGTACATATTTCTGCGGTATTCCAGATACCCGCCGGCTCCGCGGAGTTGAGGTGCGTCCACTTCATGATTATAGGCCCTGGTGAGATCGATAGCCGGCAGCGGAGCCCGGTAGTCCATTACGGGTTTAAAATTCATCTTCTTCATAAGCAGCGATGACCGGAAAACCGGATTATTCCACAACTTTCTCTATATAATTCGAATTCATAATACCCAGCGCGCCCATATAGCGCAACCTGAACCGGACCATATCTCCAACCTCGTAATTCGCATCATTGGTACCAACATCAACCACAAGCATGTCTGAGCTGGCATCTACAATTTCGATATCATCGTTTACAGGAAACAGAAATTTCGGGTCGATATCGAGGTAACCGATATCCAGAATAGCGCGGTGGCTTGTTTTGCCGTAAAGGCTTTCGTCGATCTTCATGGTGTTTCCCTGAGGATCCCGCCCGAGTTCGCCACTTGGAATAACCGGCTTTTCATGAAGTTCGATAATCTGGGAATAGAGCTCCATAACCGAATCTTCCATTCCGTCTATGGTTTTATCGGTAAACAAATCCAGGCCGAAATACAGTGCTTCACCCACGCGGAAATGATTGACACCCGCAGGTATTTCATCACGAAGCAAAAGCGGAACGGTAACGGATGTTCCCCCGGAAATCCAGGGTATGTTTTTGTTGAACTTAAGCTCTATAATCTGTTTGTACAGGGTAAGCTGAATGAGTTTATCCGCGTTGGGCATCACGCCGTGAAGACAGTTGAGGTTGGTTCCAAGCCCTACCACATCAATATTCGGCAGGTTGAATACCTTCTCATAAAAGTTGATCAGCTCTTCCCGAACAACACCCTCGCGCAGGTCGCCCATTTCAATCATAATGATGATTTTATGGCTTTTCTCCTGCTTAACGGCTTCGTCGGAAAGCATTTTTATTGTGCTGATGTCGGAGTCGAAACTAACATCGGCCCACCGGATTATATCTTCAATAATCTTTTTCGGAGGCGGTTTGATGTAAACCGTTTGAACATCCTCACTTATCTCCTTGGCGGCACGAAGGTTGCTGATTCGGGAGTCATGAACCTCGTGAACTCCAAGATTGATGACTTCACGAATCATATCTTTATTCCCGCAAAACAGCTTGGTTACCACACCCCACTCTATACTGCGCTTGTCGAATTTTTCTTTAAGGAAGTCATAATTGTGCTTTAGTTTATCTCGGTAGAGTTTCAGATAGGCCATATTCAGGAGCGTTTAAAACGCATTTCAAGGTATTTATTGGTGAAGCCGAGTTTTTCATACAGGTGGCGGGCCGGATTATCGGGTTCTACGTGAAGGGCTACGTCGCCGGTGGCACGATCCAAAGCTTGTTTCATCAGTGATTTGCCTAAACCTTTCCCGCGATAGCCGCCATGAACGGCGATATAGACCAGCAGATTCTCAGGAATATATCCCTTCATGCCCGTCTCATTAATAATGACGGCACCGACCACCCGCTTTTTTTCGGGATCCCAGGCACGGACTACAAAGCCGCCGTAACCGGGTTCCGTACTGAGTGCGTATTCGGCGCAACGCATAATATCTTCTCGCGGGTCGCCAAACTGATCGAGGTGTTCGAATAGAAAATCAACCACGGAGGTCACTTCTTCCTTCCGGGATTCCATTTCACCCGGATTCACTATCGTAAAGTCAAACATAACAGTCTTCTATTAAAGAATTGATAATAAATTAATTTACACATTATCCCGGCCCGGATAACGTAAAGATATACCTATAAATATGATTAAAGAGGCGGTAATCCCGAAAATAATCGGGTCCAGGCCGAAAGGCATCTCAAAACTTGGTTCACGGCCGGCAATTCGGTCCATTTCCGGAATCACGGTAAGTACAAGGGTGATGAGCCCTCCGGTAATCATGGCCCAGAAAGCCCCGATGCTGCTTGCCTTTTTCCAATACAGCCCGCCGATAATCGGAACGAGGAGTCCGGAAACCATCACCGCATAGGAGTAAAGCATGATATCGAGCACGGTCTCCATAGCGGCGGCGAGCAGCAGCGCTACGACCCCGAGAGCCAGCGTTACAAGTTGCGACATCCGGATCAGGCGGTCATCATCCATATTAATACCAAACCATTTCCGTATGAGGTCTCCGGTAACGTTACCCGAAGCCGCGACAAGGCAACTATCGGCAGTTGACATAATGGCCGAAAAATAGGCCGACATCATTAATCCCATTAAACCGATAGGCAACACGGTTCGCAGAAGCATGGGCAGGCCCTGTTCCTGATGCAGCCCCTCGGCCGACTCAAAACCCATGTAACCGAACATGCCCTGATCTGCGGCAACGCGGGCAAAAAGCCCGAGAAGCACGCCCATAAACGCCATGACCGGCCATTCAAATAATCCGGCCAGATACCAGGCTTTTTTAGCTTCCTTTACATTTCGGCAGGCATAAATTCGCTGATAGAGCGTCATGCCTACGAACCAGATCGGGATGATGGTAATTCCCCAGTTGAGCAGCTGCTGCCAGGTAATATTGGTAAGAGTTAGAAACTCGGGAGCCACAGCATCTGCAATAGCTTCATATCCGCCCACGGCATTATAGGAAAGCGGGATACCGATAAAAATGAGTCCGCCCAACAGCAAAATCCACTGAAACGTATCGGTATAGATTACGGCTTTGATTCCTCCCATCACCGTATAGACGATAATGATGAAGCCCATAATATAGAGAGCCATATCAATGCTGAGCTCTTCGAACGTGGCGGAAGCAAGAACCGCACCGGCCAGCATCTGCGAACTGGTAAATCCGAGATATCCGATCGCAGAGATAATTCCGGCTATGACAGCCACCCGGCTGTTAAAAAAGTAGCCGAAGAGATCAGGCATAGTAAAAAAACGGTGTTCTTCAGAAATGGGCTTCACACGGGGGATCAGAAAAACGGCGGCAAGCCATGCGCCAAGCAAACCGGTGAAAAGCATCCATGAACCCGAAAGCCCCATCACAAAGCCAAGTCCGCCCAGCCCGATTGAAAATCCACCGCCCACATCTGTGGCCACAACGGAAAGCCCGACATGGGGATAACTCATATTTCGGCCGGCAAGATAGTAGTCTTCGTTGCCGGTATTTTTCCTCATGAAATAATAGCCAACCCCGAGCACGGCGGCCATATACAACACAAAAACCGATAAATCTATGGGATGCATCTGCTTATATCAGCTGTAGTATGAACAGTTGGAGGAAACTCAGCAAGCTGTGCGGGCTCTGTTCAGCTTGTTTGCAGATGGAAATGAAATTAAATGATCGTATCGATTGGTATCGGCTGGTAACATGTTTGTTAATCAGATGAAATTGAATTCGTTGCTAATATAAGCATTACAGGGCACGAATAATAACGTTGAAGCCAGAAGGCAGGCTCCTACCCGAGGATTCGGAAACTAAAACGGGGAAGGTATAGCCCGAAATTACAATCACTCCGGGAGACGCGTAACTGCCGTTTATCAAAAGTTTCGCACAACCTTCTTGAACAGGGGCATCATTATATTTATAAGATGCTCATTTATCCTTCTCGCCCTTTCCGGTTACTTAAATTTTTTATGGCCCAATGGTATCCGGCTAAATTCGGCGGGAACTCCACGGCACAATTCAAATAAGTAAAAACTCCGGCTCTCATATACTTCCTGGCATAGAAACGCTTCCGGCGTTTATAGAATTAATCCGCTTCCCCTGGCAGCATTGATTAGGGAAATGAATCACAAAATCACCTGACCCAATGCTTACACTTGAAACAGGAAAGGCTCGTAAAAACAATATTTTACGAGCCTTTTAGTAGCGTGGGGCGGAATTGAACCGCCGACCTCCGGGTTATGAATCCGACGCTCTAACCACCTGAGCTACCACGCCGTTTTTTTGAAGACTGCAAATATAGGGATTCACCGCTTAAAAAACCACCTTAATTCCCCGTCTTCTTGCCTCTGAAGTTCACTTGAAAAAGCTTTATCTTCAGCCTCTCTAAACTAACAGCACTCCATATAATAAGCAGCTTAATACGTCATTATGGCCAAAAAAATAACGGCAAGGAAAACCGATTACTCACAGTGGTATCAGGATATTGTTAAAGAGGCTAATCTGGCCGAACATTCACCTGTGCGGGGGTGCATGGTCGTGAAGCCCACCGGCTATGCGATTTGGGAAAATATGAGGGATGCGCTCGACCGTATGTTCAAAGAAACCGGGCATCAAAATGCCTACTTCCCGCTCTTTATCCCAAAATCCTTCCTTTCCCGTGAAGCAAGTCATGTGGAGGGATTTGCTAAGGAGTGCGCGGTCGTTACCCACAGCCGGCTTATCAGCACCGAGAACGGCGTGGATGTAGATCCGGATTCCCGTTTGGAGGAAGAGCTGATCATCCGCCCTACTTCCGAAACTATCATTTGGGATACCTACAAAAACTGGATTCAATCCTACCGCGATCTGCCCATACTTGTAAATCAGTGGGCCAATGTAGTGCGATGGGAAATGCGCACCAGGCTTTTTCTGCGCACCATGGAATTTTTATGGCAGGAAGGACACACAGCCCACGCAACCCGTGAGGAGGCCGAAGCCGAAACAAAACAGATGCTTGAAGTGTACCGCACCTTTGCTGAAGACTACATGGCTATGCCTGTAATTACGGGCGTAAAAACCGCCTCGGAACGCTTTGCAGGCGCTGTCGATACCTATTGTATCGAAGCCCTGATGCAGGACGGAAAAGCCCTTCAGGCCGGCACATCTCATTTTCTGGGGCAAAATTTCGCCAAAGCCTTCGATTGTACGTTCCAGGACAAAGACGGACAGGTAAAACACGTATGGGCCACAAGCTGGGGCGTTTCCACACGGCTTATCGGCGGGCTGATCATGACCCACTCCGATGACAACGGACTCATCATTCCTCCGCGCATCGCTCCCTGGCAGGTTGTGATTGTACCCATCTACAGAAATGATGAAGAGCGTGCCGCAGTACTGGAATATTCAAATTCACTGTGCGAGGAACTTCGTGATGCAAGCGTCAGGGTTAAGGTGGACGACCGCGATCAGTACAAGCCGGGATGGAAGTTTGCCCAGCACGAAGTTGAGGGCATTCCGGTTCGCCTGGCCGTCGGGCCGCGGGACGTAAAAAACGCAAAAGCCGAATTTGTCCGGCGTGATACCGGTGAGAAACAGCTCATCAGCCGTGACGGCATCTCAACTTTTGTGAAAAATCAGCTCATCGGCATGCAGCATGAACTTCTTGAAGCCGCCAAAGAGCGAACGAAAAATGAAACCCGGGAAGCCGGTAGTTATGAAGAATTCAAAAAAATCCTGAATAAACACGGCGGATTTATTTACGCCCACTGGGACGGCACGGCTGAAACCGAAGCCAAAGTAAAGGAAGAGACCAAGGCCACCATCCGCTGTATTCCGCTCCACGGGGAATCCGAACCCGGCAAGTGCATGGTAACCGGCAAGCCCTCGGAGCGCAAAGTGCTTTTTGCCAGAGCCTACTAAAACGCCCCGGTATTCACATCATAAGTTTAAAAAAGCAGCCGGGATATATTACTTTCCGGCTGCTTTTTCAGGGTGATGTCGGCTTGACGACAAAAGACCGTTTTGTTCAGTCTTATCCATAGGTATATATAGCAAAAGCCGCCCTGAACTTCACAATTGCTTATTTTATGGATTATGCAGCCGTTAAGCCCGGTCAGAAGGCGAGCGACAACAGATTTGCCGCCCTCATTTCTTTTGTCTTTAATCCGCTTTTTCTGCCACCGCCCCTTTTTGCGATGCTCATGCCTGCGGATCAGGTTTTCCCAGCGCACTTTTCTGTTCAGATCGTTTGGGGATGGGCTCTGCTTTTTTACACCATCATTCCACTCTTTATTCTCCTGACATTTAAAGGATTGAATCGAATCGAATCTCTTGAAATACCCGTCAGGACCAGACGCACATGGCCTTACATATTTGGAATTTTGAGTTACATATTTGGATATATCACGGCCGTTAACTACTTCGGATTCAGCGGTTTGATTCCTGCGGCCGGATTCACTCTAATTCTCAGCAGTATGATGGCGGCCCTTATCAATCTTAAGTGGAAAATCAGTGTTCACAACGCAGCTGTAGCTATTTCAGCAGTTTTTATAGCGTGGCATTTGCATCAAATCCAGCAACCGACTCTCTTTATAGCAAGCTGTCTGTTTGGTATATTAGTGATGGCTCTAATGTGCTGGTCGCGAATAACTCTGAAAGCGCACACTCCCGCCCAGGCATTTTCCGGCATACTTTTTGGCCTGCTTACAGGGTTAACAGTACTGTTTCTATATCCTTCATGATCTAATTTGCTGAATGGCGAAACCTCATCATTACCAGCTCTATTCTGCTGCTGAGTCCCGCTCCATTGATTCCCGTACCATTTCCGATTTCGGTTTACCCGGTTTTACGCTCATGGAACTTGCCGCTTCACAGGCGGCCCGCCACATTTCCGGAGAAATTCGTCCCGGACAGTCCATAACAGCATGCTGCGGAAAAGGTAATAATGCCGGAGATGCCCTTGCCGTCGCTCGCCTCCTTGCCGAAGAAGGCTTTCCTGTTCAGGTTTATTTCCCCGGCGGCACCGACGGCTTATCCGACGATGCAGCCGCCAATCTGAATCTCTTGAAAATACTCCGGGAAAAGGGTACTCCCGGCGAAATCGAGATATTCATCGATACACAGCCCGATATTTCCGGCGATACAATCGTTATCGACGGACTTTTCGGCACAGGAATTTCCCGCGATGTTGCAGCCCCGTACGATACCGCTATCAAACGTATCAATGCTTCAGATGCCGTAGTTTTTGCGATGGATATTCCAAGCGGGCTAAATGCCGATACAGGCGAAATTATGGGTTGTGCGGTACGTGCGAATACCACTTTTATCTTCGGTACACGGAAAACCGGCCTCTATTGCGGACAGGCGCAGGACTTCTGCGGCGTGCGTATTTTTTGTCCCCTGCCTTTTCCTTCCTATCTCTGCAAACAGGAACGACCGGTCCGCATGTTTAATCAAAGCTCCCTGGAATGCCTCGAAGCCCGGCTTCAGGAATTCAGAAATACCCGCCGCGCTTCACATAAGTATGAAAACGGAAATGTTCATATAGTAGGCGGATCTCCGGGACTCACCGGGGCCGTTGTGATGGCCTCCCGGGCAGCATGGAACACGGGCTGCGGATCTGTGCAAGTGTACTGCACAAAAGACCTGTCTTCAGCTTACGATGCTCATTTGGTTGAGCAAACACGCACGATCATCCCGCCGCATAAAGGAAAAATTATTACACCCGAATCGGTTGAAGCCATCGCGGTGAGTATTGACAAACGCCCCGGTCCGGTTGTGATCGGCCCCGGACTCGGAAGATCGCCGGAGAGTTTACAAGCGGTAAAGGAATTAATCCTGGAGCTGGACCATACAACACCGGTCTTGATAGACGCCGACGCTCTTCTTGCCCTTGATAAAGAAACCCGAGAGCACCTGTACCCGGAACTACCTATGATCGTTACGCCTCACCCCGGCGAGCAGAACCGCATGCATGGCAGGAATGCGCACGTACCCGAAGATGTTGCAATCCAAATGAACGACTTCGCTAACCGGCAGAATCTTGTGTACGCTGCAAAAGGTCTGCCCATGATAATCGGAACAGCATCGGGAAGCTGGGTCAGCGGTTACGACACCCGTATTTTTTCACGTACCGGCTTCGGAGACGTACTTGCAGGTAAAACGGCCGGGCTTGTATCACAAATTCCCCAACATCAGCTTTCACCCGACACTATGGCCGATATGCTCCGGCTGGCGATGCTTCAAATGGTCGTCCGGGCAGAAAAATCCGGCATGCCTTCACCCGGAGGCGTAATATGAAAGTATCACCTTTGTTGAAGAAAACAGCCCCGTTTTTACCGGTCTTGCTGTTTTTCTGGATGGTTCTGGCCATGTACCTCACGCTTTTTCCTGCCGAGTTTATCACCACGGCAGCCAAACTGGGAAATCCGAAACTCGGCCATGTAATACTGTTCGGCGGCTGGACTTTTTTGTTCGGCATTACGATGATGATCTACTTTGAGAAACCCCGGATTTCCCTGTTCTTAGTGGTGCTTGCCGGAATTGTTTTCGGCGGTTTTGTGGAATTGCTTCAATACCTGATGCCTTACGACCGAACCGGCTCACCGGCCGATGTCGGATTTAATACTATCGGAGCCGTGGCGGCGGGAGCAGCCCTGTTTTTTTTGAGAAAAAAAATTGAGCCCAAACCCGATTCCGAATAATACACCTTTGTTTCTGCATGTATTCTAAATTTCGTTACCGGTATTAGAATAGTACTGTTTTATATTATCTTAGCAATTTCAAACGTTCACTAAAGTACTTCTTCAGGTTTGCCTTTTATTTGAATTGTAGTATCTTGAAGTTTCAAAGCTAACTTAACCTTATGAATCGCCATGTCAGTTAAGAAAAAACCGGAAAAAGACTTACGTAAGGATTACCAGATTACGCTGCAAAGCAGTCTGGTTATTGCACTTTTACTTGCGGTTGTATTGTTTAAGTTCAACCTGAATTTCGGTGGTGAGTTTGTCATCGAAGAAATTGAGCGCGATGAACTTGAGCTTGAAGAGATTGTGCAGACCGAAATTATTGAAACCCCTCCCCCCCCGCCCCGTCCTCCGGTTCCCATTGAAGTTCCCGATGACGCCGTCATTGATGACGAACTCCTCGACATGGATGCTTTCCTTGACATGGACGCCGGTTTTGATGCCCCGCCTCCACCTCCGCCACCGGACGATGATGATGAAGACGAAATTTTTGTAGTAGTGGAGAACATGCCTGAAATGATAGGTGGTCAGGCGGCCCTTTACGACGCACTTCGCTACCCTGATATGGCACGCAGGGCAGGTATCGAAGGACGCGTAATTGTTCAGTTCATTGTAGATGAAGAAGGAAATGTTACCAATCCGCAGGTTGTCCGAAGTGCAGGACAGGGCGGACTTGACGAAGCGGCTCTCAACGCGATCCGTCAAATGAAGTTCACACCGGGAATGCAGCGCGGACGCCCCGTGCGTGTTCAAATGACTCAGCCGGTTATTTTCCGACTTCAGTAAATAAATTCCGCTGTTTTTAAGGCCGGTTCTGATTTCCAGATTCGGCCTTTTTTTTTGATCTTTCCTAAACCAGGCAGGGTACAGAAGAGAGCAAGGTGTAAAAATAATATTGTTTTTTACACGATTTATAATATTATTCGGTAGTAGTCTTCAACTATCACCAGAAGTTTTTCAGCTTAAGATTCCGGTGCAGTCACCCTTTAGCCCTTTCCGGACCTTCCGTCAATCTCTGACCAAGAACTTCACAAGCCGACTATGCCATAATGAATTCTAAAAAGCCAGACAGCCTCCGTTCTCACTATCGCGTAACTCTTCAAACAGGCCTCATTATTTCCCTCCTTATGATGGTGGCTGTTTTTAACATCAACATCGTTACAACAAGCGACCCCTTACCGGAAGCCATAGAAAGAGAAGAACTCAAGCTTGAAGACATCTTCCGTACCGAAATCATAGAAATCCCGCCTGCTCCGCCGCGTCCAACTGCTCCGGTCACTGTACCCGACGATGCCGTGCTCGATGATGATTTGCTGCCTATAGACGCGGTCATTCATGATTATCAGTTTGATGTTCCGCCTCCAGAAGAGGAAGAGACATACGAGCCCGATTTCTTTGAAGCCGTTGAAATAATGCCCGAGCTTCAGGGTGGCTTGCAGGCCTTGCATAATGAACTTGAGTATCCTGCAATGGAACGCCGGGCCGGTATTGAGGGCCGCGTAAGTATTCAGTTTGTAGTGGATGAAAACGGAAAGGTTACGCAGCCTGAAGTGATTCGAAGCTCAGGAAATCAAAATATTGACGCAGAAGCGGTACGTGCCTTATCTCAAATGACCTTCAGTCCCGGTATTCAGTCAGGGCGTATTGTTCCGGTCAGGATGATTCACACCATTACCTTTCGTCTTAATTGAACTCTCCTCACGTTTGAAGAACTGAATCCCTCAAGCAGTTTTCATGGCTTCAAAACGTTTTTAAAGCGTGAAAGCACCTCTTTCAGATTTTCGAACCCGACCATATCAAAGGCCTTTTCCAGGTTTACCCAACAAACTTTGGTAATGTCTTCCTCCTGTTCCGGGCTGAAATGCTGTGCATCGGTTTGCATGGCATACCACCAGGTGGTTTTCTCGAAATGGCCCCACTTGTCTTTGTAAATATGAACGGTTGTCCCGAGGTCATGCGTAATATCGGGTCCCGGGCAACCGACTTCTTCACTGACTTCCCGCACCGCACATTCCCGGATTGTTTCACCGTCATCAAGCTTTCCTTTGGGTAAATCCCACACGCCCCTTCTGTAAATCAGCAAAACTTCATACGCTCCTTTTCGGCTTCGGTAAAGGACGCCCCCCGCCGCAGATATCGGCCTGGGTTTTTCACCGGCTGAGTCCTTCTCAAACTTGTTTAAGGCCATTTTACTCCGAATCCGATGGTTTGTCCTTTCCGTTTTCAGAAGCCTTTTCTTCGGCCCGTTCACGTTGCTTTTCTTTTTCAAGCAGGGATGCATTCAGCTCTGAATACAGGCTGTCTATATAATCACGGGTTTCCTGATTGAGGTTGCTTTTGGTGTAATCCCGAAGCATATCGAGCGTATCGATGGAAAACCTGGCGGATTTAAGATCTTCCTCTTTCTGATTGTGTACCGGGTTGGGTACTTCGCCAAGATTCATACGGGCAATCTTCTCATACTGCTGGACCAGCATCATGAAAAGAAGCATATTTTTCTTCTCTTTCGGCAGCGATTTTCCGGGGATATCCATAAGGGATTAAGATTCGATTTTGTTATTTTTAGCAGCTTATCATGGGGCCGTCCGGCTTCCGGCAGAACGATTGTATCTGCGGTTTTCCGAACTCCGCTCCATTATCCGTTATTCAATATACTATTTTTTGATGCCTGTAATCCAGCTTCACGAAACAGGCCAACCCAAATCAACCAAATGATTACTATTAAACCTTTTAAGGCTTGGCGGCCCGAACCCGAACAAGCTGCTAAACTCGCCTGTGTTCCTTATGATGTTATCAATTCTGAAGAAGCCCGGAGTCAGGCTGCCGACACACCCGGCAGTTTTTTACATGTAATCCGTCCGGAGATTGATTTCCCGGCAAATATAGATGAACATGACGATGCCGTCTATCGCAAAGGAGCCGAAAACCTGAAAGCCCTGAGGAACAGCGGCAAACTTGTGCAGGATTTTAATGAGGCACTTTACGTCTATCGCATCACAATGGGCGGCCGCTCACAAACCGGGCTTTTTACGTGTGTGAGTGTTAAGGATTATGATGAAGACCGAATCCTTAAGCACGAGCTCACCCGTCCGGATAAAGAAGATGACCGCACCCGCCATATTGTGGAGCAGCAGGCCCACGCCGAACCGGTGATGCTTACCTGTGCGGGCAGCGACGCAGTAGATGCCGGGTTGACTAAAATCACCGGCGAACGCGGAGCCATATTTGATTTCACTGCGCCTGACGGAGTCCGGCACGAGCTTTGGAAAGTAGCCGATTACAAGCAGCTGAAGCAGGCCTTTGAAGCCCTTCCGGCCCTTTATGTTGCAGACGGGCACCATCGTTGTAAAGCAGCTTCCCGGGCCGCGGCGGAGATGCGTGAGCGTAATGCCGGCCACTCGGGACAGGAAGAATACAACTTTTTCCCGGCCGTGGTTTTCCCCAAAGACCAGATGCAAATTCTCCCATACAACCGCGTGATTCACAAAGCCGGCAAGGAGCTCACCGCCGAACTCAAAAGTAAATTCAACCTCAGCCCGGTTTCCGATCCGGTCCCTTCTAAAAAGGGTGATGTGTGCGTGTATATGGACAAAACCTGGTATGGGTTCACTCTGCCGGATTCGGAGCATTCCGATGTAGCTTCGCGCATAGATGCGGCCCGGCTACAGTCGTTGGTTTTCGGACCCGTTTTCGGCATCGAGAATCCGCGTACCGACAGTAATATTTCGTTTATCGGAGGTATTCGCGGCACCAAAGAACTCGAACGCCTTGTAGATTCCGGAAAGGCCGAGCTGGCTTTCAGCGTTTATCCTACAAGTATTCAGGAGCTAATCGACGTATCCGATGCCGGACTGCTCATGCCTCCAAAATCCACCTGGTTTGAACCCAAGCTCCGCTCCGGACTTCTCGTTCATACTTTCTGAGGCCATTTTTTGCTATGATGCAACACCTCCGAACACCTCCCTACTACTATTTTACCTAACCTATTGCTATGAAACGTGCACATAATTTCAGCGCAGGGCCGGCCGCCCTTCCGCTCGACGTATTACAAAGCGCCCGGGATGAATTTCTAAATTACGGAAATTCCGGATCATCAATTATCGAACTCAGCCACCGCGGAAAAGAATATGTGGAGGTTGATCGTCAGGCAAGAGAAAAACTTTCCACGCTGCTGGGTCTCGGTGACGATTTTGAAGTATTATTTCTTCAGGGCGGTGCCAGTCATCAGTTTATGATGGTGCCCTTTAATTTTTTACGGAAAGGCCAAACAGCCGATTACATCAATACCGGAACATGGTCGAAAAAAGCGATCAAAGAAGCGAAGTTTTTTGGTGATGTGCATATTCCGTTTTCTTCGGAGCCTCAGCAGTTTACCCGCGTTCCTGAAGATCATGAGCTGGAACTCAGCGGCAAGGCCGAATACGTTCACTTCACGTCTAACAACACCATTTTCGGCACCGAATTCCCGAAAGAACCGGAAACAGGCGGTACACCTCTGGTTTGTGATGCCTCGTCTGATTTCCTCAGCCGGCCGTTAGACCTCGATAAATACGGCCTCATCTATGCAGGAGCACAGAAAAATGCCGGACCGGCCGGACTCACAGTTGTGATCGTCCGCAAAAGCTTCCTGAAAAAAGCCCGAACCGGGGATATTCCCACCATCCTGAGCTATCATACACACGTGGGCACCATGTTCAACACGCCCCCCGTTTTCGGAGTTTATATGTTCAACAAAGTACTCGACTGGATTGAAGCAAAAGGCGGGTTGAAAGCCATACAGCAGCGAAACCGGCAAAAAGCCGAGTTGCTGTATAATGAAATTGATGCCGACGATTTCTACAAAGGTACCACGGAAAAAAACTCCCGTTCTCTGATGAACGTAACCTTCAGGCTTGGTGATGAGGAGCTTGAAAAAGCCTTTGTAGCCGAAGCCGATGCCCAAAATCTGAAAGGACTGAAAGGTCACCGGAGCGTAGGCGGAATTCGCGCCAGCATTTACAATGCCTGTGAGCCGGAAAGCATAGAGGCGCTGGTCGCTTTCATGAAAGAATTCCGCAGCAAAAACGGTTGATTACGCTGACCTGAATCTATACTGCAAAACCCGTCCGGGGTCATCGTAGCGTTGATCCGGGACCGGTGGTTCAGATAATACCGAGCAAGGTAAGCAGGTGATCGATGCCCCTGGGCACGACAAGCATCACATAAAGCAGCCCGGTTACTGCTCCGGCAATATGGGCTTCATGGTTAATCTGATCGGCCGCTTTTTGTTGACCCCAAAAGCTGTATGCGATAAAAAGTGCCCCGAATACAGCCGCAGGAATGCCTACCGGAATAAAAAACAGATAAATCGGTTCCATCGGGAAGAAATAGATAAAGACAAACAGCACCGCGCCCACGGCTCCCGATGCGCCCAGACTCGCAAAAGACGGATTGTTCCGGTGCCGGAAAAGACTCGGAATGTTCGAGAGTACGAGCCCGGTTGCATACAAGCCGATGAAATGGCCGGTACCGATGGTCCGCTCAACGATCGGGCCGAAGAAAAAGAGCGTAATCATATTAAAAAGCAGATGGGTCATATTGGCGTGCAGCACTCCTGATGTGACCAGTTGATACCAGCGGTCTTCGCGGAAAACCATATAAGGCCGCAGCATCCATTTCTGCTGCAAATCCGGCCGCCGGTTCCAGGCGTACCAGGTTATCACGCTTGTAATCAGAATAATGTAATAGGTGATCCACATAGTATAGTTACTTCTATTCCCGAAAAATGAAGCCGGCTCCCTGCCGGACGGTAAACGGTATCGGCACCTGAGCTGTTATGTACACGACACCCGAACTCACTGCAACCTAGCAACCTAAATACTTGAATATATCATGAACTGGACTATTTATCTCGCCGGTGAAATTCATTCCGACTGGCGGACCGAGCTTGCTGAAGCAGCTAAAACCTTTAAACTGAATGCAACGTTTACCGGCCCGGTAACCGATCACCCTGCAAGCGATAATTGCGGAGTACATATTCTGGGGGATGAAGATTCCGCGTTCTGGAAAGATCGTAAGGGAGCCGGAATTAACGCCGTCAGAACCCGCACACTCATTGATCAGGCGGATGTGGTTATTGTGAAATTCGGCGAAAAATACCGCCAGTGGAATGCCGCTTTTGATGCCGGATATGCCTCGGCTCTGGGTAAACCGATCATCATCATTCATCCCGAAGAATTTGACCACGCGCTTAAAGAAGTGGATGAAGCCGCCAATGCCGTAGCCCGGACTCATCAGCAGGCCGCTGAAATTTTGCGCTACGTTATGAAAGGCAGTTTAGGCTGATTAACGGTCACGAAACGCCTTTAAGGCAGGCTTTGAATCCGTCTTCAAGCAGCATTTTGTTCAGATTTTTACCGATAAACACGAAGCGGTTTCCTCGCTTTTCGTCTTTTGTCCACGCCCGGCCGAACTCACCCTGAAGAATTCTGAAGACCGCCTGAAACACGAACATGCGGTCCTCATCGGGGATATTCAGAATTCCCTTCATTCGATAAAGCGTACCCGCATTCAGCATATGCAGCATGTTCAGCCATGCGTCGAGGCGTTCAAGATCCATTTCTCCGTCTATTTCCAGACTGAAAGAGGAAACTGCTTCATCGTGGCGATGGTGTTCGTGACTATGCCCGTGACTGTGGGTGTGCCCGATTTCTTCCTGATGACCCATCAGCGAAGCGGCAATATCCTGTAATTTATCGGGTTGGAGAAGGGAAATATCCCACAGCGATGCAATATCGGCCTCGGCAAATTGGCACGTACGTACCGCAGCCTCCGGGTTAATACTCCTTATCTCCCTGCGCACCCTGGTGAGCTGCTCCCCGGAAACGAGATCGGTTTTGTTCAGGATGATCAAATCTGCGCATAGAACCTGTTTCCCGGCTTCAGGCGTGTTTTTAAGCTGTTTCTCAAAATGAAAGGCATCCACAAGGGTGATGATACCGTCGAGGCGGTAATCCTGCTGAATCTGAAGGCTGCTGAAGAACGTCTGTGCAACGGGCACCGGATCCGCAACGCCCGTGGTTTCAATCAGAATACGGTCGAACTCCGATTTCCGGAATTTCAGGTCTTCAAGAACGCGAACCAGATCGTCACGTACCGTGCAGCAAAGGCAGCCGTTTTGCATCTCAAAAATTCCGTCCTGCTCTCTTACAACAAGTTCATGATCTATACTGATGGAGCCAAATTCGTTCTGAATCACAGCGATTCGAGAAGCATCTTCGTGCTCCAGAATCCGGTTCAGCAACGTCGTTTTACCCGAACCCAGAAACCCGGTTAGCAGCGTAACCGGTACGGGGGGACCGGCAGATTCACCCCTCTTCGGTGATTTCGTTGTTTCTTTTTTGCGTAGCATAGTGTTCGTCTTGATTAGTATCTCAAATAATCAGGAGTACAATTCTGAAAGCA
>PXDL01000572.1 GCA_003566395.1 Balneolia bacterium
CGTGACTTCGCCGAAGAGTTCCTGCGTGTCGTCGCTGCCTCCTACTGTGATCATGACGCTGGTGCCTTCGGGAACCTCCTGCATCAGCACCATTTTCCTGTCTTCATCGGGGCCCACACCGGCGGACGAGACAACCCCCTGGAATTCGCGCAAAG
This sequence comes from Balneolia bacterium, assembly GCA_003566395.1. Taxonomy (GTDB): domain Bacteria; phylum Bacteroidota; class Rhodothermia; order Balneolales; family Cyclonatronaceae; genus Cyclonatronum. The sequence continues at coordinate 156 of PXDL01000572.1, forward strand.
TTAACTCGACGGGTCGGGAATAAGTGCAGCATTGCCAATGTCCTACATTGGCAAACAGCGCCCCTTTGCTCTCTTCCAGCGCATCCGGCCCGTTGGGGCGCAGCAGCTTGTGCGTGTGATCTGAAATCCTGAGGAAATGCCACTGCAGATCATTGCCATGCAGAAAAGCCTCCAGTTGCTTGACGACTTCCTCGGGCAGGGCTTCGAACTCGCAGCCGTATGTCGCTGCTATCCGCCGCGAGTCCGTTGGTGCCTGCCGAATGCTGCGAATCCAGCCGCGAAACGGCATTGGCCCACTGGGCACGTGGAGGTATCCGGTCAGCTTCTTGCCGGATTCCACCGGCCCGGACAAGTCCCCATGAAAGCTGAACCCCTGGGCGGACAGGTCTTCCACGGTCACAAGCTTTTCGGAATGGCCCTCCAGCTTGATCAGGGCACAGGTCGGTATGCTGAAGCGATACTCCTGCCTGCGATGACGAGCGTTAACACGGGTAAAGCGCAGAAGGCTGAATGCGATGCTCATGACCAGTCCGCACCAGAAAATGTTGGCGATCAGTGCATCCAGCGCAAGATTCCCGCTTCGGTAATGCACGAAAATGCCCACTGGTATCGCTACGGCACTGAGCAGGAGGATGAAAATCTGCGGGTACAGCGGGGCGAGCGTCGACGGACTCGGGTTGCGTTTCTTCGCGGAAACCACGAAGCGCAGGCGTCGGCGGAAAAAGGCCAAAGTGGACTGGCAGAAAACCGCAAAACGGGCGAAATTGTACTCTTCACCCAGAAAAAGGTGACTGTGGCCCCGCGTAATGACGCCAAAGGTCCAGAATGTCACCGCCAGATAAGGCAGAAAGATCAGAAGGAATTCAAGCACGGTGATATTGATCGGCAACTTGCCCGATAAAAGCGCGAACGCGGGCACCGTATAGAAGATCGCGCGTTGCCAGCCATCGAAGTACGTGATGATGCTGGAGAAGTAATTCAGTCGCTGCGGGAGGGTGAGGTTTGTGTTGCTCAACAGGCGCTCACGGCGCCAGACCTGCATGGCCCCCTGGCCCCAACGCAACCGCTGACGCATGTACTCGGCAACGTCGATGACGGCAATGCCATAGGCCAGGGGGTGCGGGTGATAGACCGATTCGTAGCCTTTCTCATGAAGCCGCAACGATGTGTGGAGATCCTCCGTCACCGAGCCGGTTGCAAAGCCGCCGATTTCATCCAGGGCCCGGCGGCGCAACACGGCGCAGCTGCCGCAGAAAAAGGCCGCGTTCCAGTAATCCTTTCCACGCTGGATGATGTTGAAAAACAGTGACTGTTCGGTCCAGAGGTTTCTTTTCCTGCGCGTGACGCGATGCTGGTAGGAGTCGAGATTGTAGAACTCCTGCGGCGTCTGCACGAACGCAACCTGGCTGTCCCGGAAGTAGCCCAGCGTTTCCAGCAGAAAACGCTTGTGCGGTGCGTGGTCGGCATCGAACAGGGCCACAATCGAACCTGTACCGTATTTGAGTCCGTTGTTCAGGTTACCGGCTTTTGCGTCCGTGTTTTCCGAGCGCCCCAGATAAAGGCAGCCGAGCCGCTGTGCAAGCGCGCGCATTTCTTCCCGGTCCCCGTCATCGAGCAGCCAGGTCATGTGGGGATATTTCATGCCCACAGCGGCTAGCAGGGTCCGTCTGACCACATCCACGGGTTCATTGTACGTGGTGATGAACACGTCCACGGTGAGTCCGGGAGGTGGCGGAGGCGCTTTCCGGTCGGGCAGCCGCCAGCACATGTGCAGCAGCAGCAGCATGGTGCCGATGCCAAAGAGTTCGGCCGCGAAGACCGAGGCGGAAAACAGTATTGCGTCAGGGTTGAGCGTGCCGGAACGCCACACCACATAGGACAACGCCACAATCGTATAGATCGCGACGACTAGATATTTCGGTTTACTGGCAGTCAGAGCTTCCCTATTACCTGTTATCGGATCCACCTGCATGTCGCCGCCTTGATATCAGCGTCGGCTCTGCCTCGCTGACCCCCGCCTCGTCAGGCCCTTGGCTCGAATGGGCTCGTCCCCTAAGACTCTAGTCCCAGTAGACACGTCTGTATGCAAGCTCCCCCTCTCTCCGCGCGGTACTGGCGTCCTTGGTCTACGTCTCGCCCACAATCGGGTAAGAGGCGCAGTCATCGCTTGATTGATTCAGGTCAACCGGCCACTTGAAGACTCCACGTACGGTCTACGTCCACTCTGCGCCGGCGAAACCTCATCCTGGTGCCAATTGCATCGAACTGGAGTAATGAATGTCTGGAATTAACATGCGTGCACTTGCGATCGCCATCGGTACCTGTGCGGGCGCCATTGCAGTACCACTTGCCGCCGCCGTCGCACCAGAGCGTGGAGTTGATTCGTACGAAGGCTCCGCTGCCGACACCTTTGCGGCCCTGGGTGCGCTGACAGTGAAAGGGCGACTCATGCGCTCGAGCGAACTTGGGCACGAGGCTTATCAGCCGACACTCGCCGGCGACCCTATGGGCAGTATTGGTCAAACATGGCTGGAGCTGCTCCGGGATGCCCGAGACCGCCACGTCGACAACGGTGATCTCCGGGATGCGGCGTCACCGGAGGAACCAGCGGCAATGCGAATACATGCGGACGCTGCGTACATCTACCACATGCATCACAGTGCCGGTCGCTTTGAGGCCCACGGTCTGTTTGATGAACTGACCCACGAGCCTTCGCCGTTTCTCAGTCAAATCGGACAACAATTGCTGCGCGAGCGATACACTGACGGCCGATTCCATCAGCCGGGTCAGACGGATAACGCTCCGGATGCCTCGGCCATGGCGCATGGGCTGGACGCGTTTCACGCAACAGCTTACGCCTGGGTGCGCTGGCACAAACCCGGCGGGGCGTCTGACATGGGCCAACTTGATGAAGCAACCATGGAAGCGTGGATGGGTCATGACCGGGGCGAGCTGCTTGGTGTGGCCCGCGCCGTCGCGACCACGCTTGATGAGCACTGGGACGAAGACGCGGGTGTGTACCGTTTCGACGACGGCGGCACCACTTGGGCGATTGATGACTTGGGCGCCCTGGTTCGAGGTCATAAGGGTCTCTACGAGATTCTTCATATATTCGGTGAAGAATCGGATCGGCAAGTGGCCGCGCAACTCTTCGATCGCGCAGCAGCGATGAGCGATGCACTGCTGGGTGAGGACGGTCCTGCGACGCCCTGGGGCCTTCCAGCAGAGGTACGATTTGAAGAAGGTGCTGCCGTTGCTGCATCCGATCGTATCGATGTGGCCGCTCAGTGGCGGCTCGTGCATCAGGTGACCGGTGGTTTCTCAATCTTGCGCGAGCGTGAAGGTACAACCGCCTTCCTGGACGAGCGGTCTCCGAATCTGACGTCGACCATTGGGGGTGGCATCGATGACTTGCTGTCAGGCGCGCTGGACCATCAGCTTGTCGACGGGATCGTGGTTGCTGAACTCGACGCAACGGATGGCTCGGTGCGGGACGATCGGGCGACAACGCAGGCTGTCACTGCCTTCATCCGAGGGGTTGGGAATGGATACCGCACCGGGACTGCGTTTGATCGTCCCGGCTCCTGGGAGGACGACGAAGAGTTGGCCGAGCGGAGTGAACGGCTCTACGACCGGTTCCTGAATCATGGTCGACTGTTAACCGACGAGTTGTTGCAGTAATGGGAGTCGAACCCCCGCCTTGGGATCATTTCCCGCTTCAACAAGGAACCTTCCTCGACACTACTCTGTAGTCGTGGCTCAGCCTGCGATGGCAACCTTGGGGCCGTGCGCGCCCCAAGGGTATGCACCTCATGTGCACCCAAACTTGCACCAAGTGACCGGAGTTCGAAAAGGAAGGGGGCAGGCATTCAGCCTAACCCCTTGTGCTACCTGACACATAGGTAACGGAGTATACCGGAGACATAGGTTACACAATTCAGCATTTGGGGGACGCACTCCCAGATGCCCTGGTAAAGAGTGTAATCGTATGGACGAATGTCTTCGGGAAGTTCATCCCTTTGTTCCATCCTTGGACAGCCGAATACTGTCGCTACATTTGCCGTACGATAAGGACTATTGCGTGGACACCGAGACGACCAAACTCACCATTCGCCTCCCGCGACAAGACGTGGAGTTTGCGAAGACCTATGCCAAAGCTCATGGCTTGACGGTGACTGAGGTGATTGATCGGTACCTGCGCCGGATGCGTGCCCTGGAAACACATCAACCGTCGCCAGATCTGGATTTCATAACTGGCCTGATCCCCGACAATATTGATGCTGAAGATGAATATCGGCGCCATCTCACCAATAAGCACACATGATTCTCCTCGACACGAATGTTGTGCTCGATGTCGTACAAAAACGTAATCCCTACTACCGGGCATCGGCTTTAGTGCTGGACAGGGTGCTCCGCAAAGAGGTCATGGGTGCACTTCCAGCACACGTGGTCACCACGATTCACTTTCTTGTCAGTCGCCATCAGAGCGCGGATACAGCATCCCGAGAGGTCGAATGGTTGCTTGGCCGTTTTTCGATAGCAACCGTCGGGAAGCCGGAACTGAGGCGAGCGCAGGCCCTGAGATGGACAGATTTTGAAGACGCGGTTGTGGCAGCCGCGGCTGAGACATCAGACTGCGATACGATTATCACGCGTAACATTCAAGACTTCAGGGCCTCTCCGGTTACAGCGCTAACACCTGAGGAATACTTGCTCGGACTCGACAACGTGCCGCCGAGCTGAACCCGATCGGTTCAACATCTGCAAACAGACGGTGTTCGTGGGGGCTACTGCCTACACAAAAGAATACGACTTGCGTCGATAGGCGCAAGCCGTTGTTTTTATGGTGCCGGCGAGAGGAGTCGAACCCCCGACCTACTGATTACGAATCAGTTGCTCTACCAACTGAGCTACGCCGGCTTTGCTGGACGCGCGGAGTATAACGAAAGCGTCTGGCGACGACAATTTCGGCACGGATCGAAATTTCTGCATATCACCGTCGATTCCGGGAGTCTTTGCACCTTTCGTCGGCTACAGCAGACAAGTCGTCGTCAGGCCGCTGACTTGACGGCCCACTCCCGCTATCAAGTATGGCTATGAAAAAACAGCGCGGTTTCACCCTTGTCGAGTTGATGATCGTGGTCATTCTGATCGGGATCGTGGCCGTTATCGGTATCCCGAACCTCACCAGCGTGGTTCGGGCCAATCAGGTTACGACCCAGGCCAACGGTCTGGTCAGCGCAATGCAACTTGCCCGCACCGAAGCTATCCGGCGCGGTGTGCCTGTATCAGCCTGCCCGAGCAGCGATGGCGCCGCCTGCGGAGGTAGCTGGAATGACGGCTGGATCGTTGTCCTCGATGGCAACAACAGTGGCAACGTCGCGGCGACAGAAGTGATCCGATTCGGCGAAGGCGCCTCCGCCCCGATTGCCGTCGCCCAAACCGCCGGCACGAACTACGTCCGCTTCATGGGCAACGGCCTTCGAGACCCCGGAATTACTGACAACCAGGTCTTTCGCGTGACCTTTACCAGTTGCGGCGCGGGTGACGCCCGCGAGGTCGTCGTCCGGCCCGGTGGCCGCGTTGAAGCACGAGTTGGAGACTGCTGATGCCCACTGCTGCGAAGCATGCGAGGCGACACGGCCAGAGAGGGTTCACCCTTCTGGAAGTGCTTGTTGCCGTCGTCATCCTCTCCGTGGGATTGCTTGGTCTGGCGGGATTGCAGGCGCAGAGCCTGCGAGCCAACCAGAGCGCCCTGTTCCTCTCCCAGGCCAATCTGCTCGCATATGACATCGTGGATCAACTGCGGGCCAATCGCGACGCTGCTCGCAGCGGCGACTACGACATCGCCTTCGGCTTTGACCCAGACGGTGTTGGCAACGGCGGCGTCGCCGGCGAGCACATCTCTGAATGGTACGAGCGCATCAATGACAAGCTGCCCATGCTTGAAGGCCAGACCGGGGGCAGCATCGTCGTGGATAACAATCGGCGGGCCACCGTCATCGTGCGCTGGTACGACGAACGCGCCTCCAGAGACCCCGACAATGCCCTACGCGAGGTTGCAGTGGTGACTCAACTATGACCAGGCACAAGTCGAACAGCCGCGCATTCGAACCCGCTAATCAGGCCGGGCTATCGATCGTAGAAATCATGGTCGCATTGCTGATCAGCTCCATCCTGCTGCTCGGGGTCGTGACCATCTTCAGCAGCACGCGGCAGACGTATGACGTACAGCAAAGCCTGTCCCGCATCCAGGAGAACGGTCGCTTCGCCCAGTACTTCCTCCAGAGCGAAATTCGGATGGCAGGATTCCAGGGCTGCTCCCGATTCGTGTCCACCGCTGTGAAGGCCGATCCGCCGCCGGAGGACTTCTTCGACGGTATCGACCGCCCCATTTTCGGCGAGATTTCCACGGGCGGTGATGCCGTCGAGGGCACCGAGGTCATCTACATACGCCGCGCCGGAGCCACGGGTATCCGCCTGACCGGCAACATGAGCGGTGACAACGCCAATATCCAGGTAACGGACAACCGGGCGGACTTCAAAGCCGGCGATTACCTGTTTATTGCCGACTGCTCCAATGCCGATCTTTTCCGGGCGACCAACGTGTCGAACGAAACGCAGGGCAGCACCAGGCTTACCATCGCTCATTCCAGCAGCATGAATACTCCGCTTCCCGGGAAGTCCAACGCCAACTCCCTATCCAAAGCCTACGGCGAAGACGCCGAGGTCATGCGATTTGAGTCTATCCGGCTTTTCATTCGCGAC
>PXDL01000559.1 GCA_003566395.1 Balneolia bacterium
CAAAATTCCTTGAATATGAAAGCCCCGAATGGGTAAACATATACACCCACGCCATAACCTGTCCGCATACAAAGGCGAGTAACAGGGCCATAACAAGAGTTGGGATATCTGTAGGAAGCGGTGCAGTATCACCAAAAAATAACCATTCGTTCATGTTAAAGCAGTTGCGTGTTCAAAAGGTGAGTTGTTATTTCAGAGACGTATTCGATGATTTCGGCCTAAATTTATGAGCCCGTCCACATATTTTGCCGCTGATGACTGCCGTAAACCAAAGATCTGCACCATGCTTTTGAACCAATCGGGAAACCGGTCTGTGAACTTTAATTCCAGAATTACCGTGTTTCCGAAAACATCGACCGGATCAATCATTTGTTCTTTAAAGGTGATGTCGTTTACCGGTTCGGATTGCACATTGCGGTCGAAGGTTACTCTGATTTTGTTGGTACCGTCAGCTACCCATGCTTCTCGTAAATAGGAAACATGAACCTTGGGGCGTGCTTTCAACAGGTTGTAATACTCTGAGATTTTCTGGAGATTATACAGACTTTCATCATCGGGAGAAACGAGATCTTCGTAACTGCCGAAATATCCCTTCGCTATATGGGGTACGCTGCTTCGCTTCACCGCAGCCCTGCTTTTTATGATGACGGAATTAACCCTTCGTTTCATTTCAACGAAAACAGGAGAATCTTCACCGGCTTCATAGTAGCGTATTCGCAGCTTAAAACGGTTCTTTTCTCCGTTAATGGTATCCTGATAGGTTTTCAGGGATGGAGAATCAAAGTAAATACTGTGAACCGGATACGATAGATTAGGCTGTGTTACACCAAAGCTGTCCGGTTGAAGATATCCGGATACAAAATCCCGGATTGCCAGCGCCTGTCCCCGGCTGACATGGTACTTATATTCAAAGCGTTGCCGCTGTATCAGATCTTTCATAAAATGTAATGCTTCACGGTGAAGCGGATATCAGATGTAATCCGGTGGAAGGATAAAACCGGACTGTATTGTCCGGGCAATTCGCAACTCTGCTTTTATATAGAAAACTTAGTTAGACCGGATTTTTTTGGTTCTAATCAGCACAAAGTAAAATGAAGTCTCAGCTTCAAAAGCCTTAATAAGTTTATCAGCCGTACTTCAAAAAAGCGTGCCGATTTATCTTTATGGCTAAAAAAATAACAAAATGTTAATATACGAAACCACTCACCTTAGTGCAGTAATTAATTTCCCGATTTTTTAAGCGGGTTCTGTATTTCTAAATCCCGGAAGGCGGGCATCAAACTGAAAATGCCATCGCCCGCTAAGCTGTATCGAAGAGAAGCTATTGTGACGGGGATTGAGAATTAGATTCACTTCGTGATTGATGATGGCGGAAGGGACTTCTATAGCTGCAAAGTTCTCCCATGGTAAAGACTCCAGATATCGGAGACAAGCCGGTTGATTCTGCTTCCAGTCATCAGGCAATTTCTTTTCGTTAACTTGCAGCACGTCAAGGGTTTCGGGGACTTCAATCTTGAACAGGTACAAGTCTCCCGGTACTTGTTCAGGATCGACGTGTACCAGCATTTCAAGTACCGAAAGTGATGGGTTCCTGCCCGTATAGACCACAGGTATGCCTTTTCTATTCCATCTTGCGCCATACAACCGCGCACCTTCTCCGTCAAGCGGGTTATGAATAGCTCTGTTGATGCGCCATACATGCATGCTCAGACAAAAATGCCCCAGGATATTTTGGCGAGTTCTTCTTCTACGAGTGCAGCCCCGCTTTCGGTTTTGACAAGCTCTATGGGGATTTCGCCACGTAAGGCGCGGTTGGGCGTATGCAGCCAGGTTTCTGCCTTTTCACGACTTTGAAACGTTTCTGCCGCTTTTATTTTGATACGTAGTAAGCGCATAAGTTTATCAGATTCTTCGGTTGATAAGGCTCCGCTCTTTTTTCTGTGTGAAAGCGTTCTGGGTTTTATGACTACATCGTGCAGTTCATCTTTGGAAATGATGTTGAAACCGAATACCGTGCGAAGGACATCTACAGGGAAGCCTTTGCGAATGTACTCGAGCCAATCTTGTTCTGTATTGGGCTCTGTAGCGAAGTGGCTACCTCCCCCCATAATTTCATAGACTTTTTGAAACCAGGGATGCCCGGCAACGGGAACATAGGCCGATATCGGAGATTCGACTTTATCGTTTTTTTCTTTCTCTTCTCTTTTATGATATTCGTTTTTACGCATGGCTATACGAAATGCACTGCTAATTAAGGGACTAACTGCCTTTTTTAAGGATAATACGCCGTTTGTATTTAAACTTTTTCAAGTTACGCATTTTGCCACGGTTTTAAAAGCATTTTGCCATTTTATTTGAATATTCCCGAATATCTTGATCTATCTGATTTAAAACAGGGTTCCATAAACAGGCACGATTGTCTGATTCGAGCTCTAAATCCTTTATTTGTAACGTACCCGAAGGTTGGCGCCAGTTGACCATGTGTTTTAAAAAGTCTTGCAATACGGGATTTTATCAGGGTAAAATAGAGGACGGAATTTGAGCTGAATGAAAATCGAACTCAGGTCGATAAGTTATTTCAGTTCCTTGGCCAGTTTTGTTTCTGCTTTCTCGAGGGCTTCCGCTGCCGAGGTCCATTGTTCGGTTAGTTGATTTATCTCTTTTTCTACGTCGGCATGCCTGCGTATGGCTGCCGATGCTTCTTCCGTCTGATAGAATGCGGCATCGGCAAGCTTAGCGTCAAGCTCTGATTTTTCCGTCTCCAGCTTTTCCAGTTTCTCTTCGGTTTGTTTTATCGTTGTTTTCAGTTGTTTATTCTTTTTGTTGAAGGTGTTTCTGAGTTCTGCTTCTTTGCGCTTTTGCTCTTTTGATTTGGGTCCGGCCTGTGTGGTAGCCGGATCTGTTTCTACAATTTTGGGCTTTCCGTTATGTTTAGGAGCCTCGCTGCGGTTCGGGGATGCATCGCCCTGCTGCTGTTTCCGTTTCCATTCGTAGTAATCGTATCCTCCGTCGTACTCAAGCACCCGGCCGTTTTCAGCCCTCCATATTTTAGTGGCGAACCGGCTCAGAAAATACCGGTCGTGGCTAACCGCCAGAATAGTGCCGTTGTATTTCTCAAGCGCCTTAATCAATACTTCTTTTGATGAAATGTCGAGGTGATTGGTAGGTTCATCCAGAATCAGGAAGTTGGCCGGTTGGAGCAGCGTTTTGGCAAGAGCTACGCGTCCGCGCTCCCCCCCGCTTAGCACCGAAACCGGTTTGAAAACGTCATCTCCGGAAAACAAAAAACTTCCGAGAATATTCCGGATTTGAGATCGAATTTCGGATGTCCGGGCCTCGGATTCCATTTCTTCAATTACGGTCCGGCCCGATTCCAGAACTTCGGCCAGGTGCTGCGCAAAGAACGTCATCATCACATTATGACCTTCGCTGCGGTTCCCGTCAAACGGTTCATGGCCGTATAAAATCCGTGCCAGTGTTGATTTACCCGAACCGTTCGGCCCGATCAGCGCAATTTTATCTCCCCTTTCAATATGAAGATCCTGGCCTTCGGTGAAGACCTTAACGGGTGTGGTATCTTCCTGGGGCGGATAGGTTTTTCGAAGGTTCTTAATTTCAATAACTACTTTACCCGACTGAGGCGGCTCCGGAAACCGAAAGGCCATTCGCTTCTGTGAAGAATCAGGCTCTTCTATCCGTTCGATTTTCTCCAGCGCTTTCACCCTGCTTTGTACCTGTCGCGCTTTTGTTGCCTTATACCGGAAGCGTTCAATAAAGCGCTCGGTTTCGGCTATTTCCTTCTGCTGGGCTTCAAACTCCCGCTGCTGCTGTTCCACCTGCTCCTGACGCTGTACCTCAAACTGGTCGTAATTGCCTGTGTAAGTATAGATTTTCTTATTTCTGAGTTCGGCAATCTGCGTGACCATCCGATTCAGAAAAAAACGGTCGTGACTCACAATTACCACGGCTCCTTCGTAGGATTTCAGGTACTGTTCGAGCCATTCTATAGAATCGATATCGAGGTGGTTGGTAGGCTCATCGAGCATGAGAATATCGGGGCGCTGAAGAAGCAGCTTGGCAAGTACCGCGCGCATCCGCCAGCCGCCGCTGAACCTCTCAAGGGGCTGTGAAAGCTCTTCCGTGGCAAACCCAAGCCCTTCAAGAACTTCCTCGGATTTAGACTCAATGCGGTCCCCCTCAAGAAGGGTGAAACGGTTGTTGAGGCGCTCCATCTCTTCAAGCAGTTTCGTGTACGCTTCACTTTCAAAATCAGTGGTTTCGGCAATCTGATTTCCCAATTCAACCAAACGGGCTTCAATCTCTTTAACCTCGGAAAATGCCTGCATAGCAAATTCACTTACGCTTTGGTGCAGGCTAACTTCGAGAACATCCTGCTCAAGAAATCCCGTTTTGCAACCGCTTTGAAGATTAACTGATCCTTCTTCCGGCTCGTAACGACCGGCTATCAGCCTTAAAAGAGTGGTTTTACCCGCTCCGTTGGGACCAACAAGCCCGATTCGATCCCCTTTTCCCGCCTGAAAATTTAGTTTGGAGAAAATGCAGAAATTAGAAATAAATAGTGTTATATTAGAGATTGTCAACATTTAGACGTTCAACTCAAAAATTAAATAATAAAAAATCGTACATGATCGGAGTAAAAGTCAAAGATAACGAAAGCGTGGATCGCGCCATCAATCGTTTTAAAAAACTTATAACTCGTTCCAGAATTTTGATGGAATATAAGGAGCGTCAGCAATATACCAAGCCGTCTGAAGAGAGACGGGAAGCGCTCAAGAAAAGTGTTCGTGAAGAACGTCGTCGTCAGCGTTTTAATTATTGATTTGCTGTTTTGAACAGGCCCTTCGGCCTGTGTAAATCTTTTGTTGTAGTTCAAACCGTCTTCTCAGGCGGTTTTTTTTTGCCTTAAAGAAAGCTTCGACAAACCGGGAGACGGGCAATAAACGGTTTCTCAACGTCTTGGTAATTTCACGCTATCCATTACCAAACAGCACGCGATTTACTTCCTGAAGCGTGGACAACGCCTGCACGTTTATCTCAACGCCCGGAATCGCAATGCCCGGCTTTGGAACAATTATTTTTTTGAAACCGGATTTTGATGCCTCCCGGATTCTGTTTTCCAAACCGCCGACCTGCCTGATTTCCGCCCCAAGCCCCACTTCTCCGATAAGTAAGGTCTTCGCAGGAACAGCCTTATCGATATAACTTGAAATCAACGCGGAGACAATTGCAAGATCCGAGGCCGTATCATGTATCTTCAGCCCGCCCGCGATGTTCAGAAATACATCTTTGTCGTTAAAACGGAACCCAAGCCGCTTTTCAAGTACGGCAATTAACAAAGACAGCCTGCGGTGATCAAACCCGCTTGCCGTACGCTGGGGAGTGCCGTACGATGCAGGTGCCACCAGAGCCTGGACCTCAAGTATAATGCTGCGGTTGCCTTCCAGTATGCAGGCGGCGGCATTACCGCTTATACCTTCGGTAAAACCGGAAAGAAACAGCTCCGAAGGGTTAGACACATTCCGAAGCCCGGATTCATTCATTTCAAACACGCCGACCTCGTTGGTCCGGCCGAACCTGTTCTTGAGCGTGCGCAAAAGCCTGTAATTCAGCTGCTTGTCGCCTTCAAACTGAAGTACGGCATCTACCATGTGCTCGAGCACTCTCGGGCCGGCCAGGTCCCCTTCTTTTGTGACGTGTCCGATTACCAGCGTGGTGAGCATGCGCAGCTTGGCAAGACGCATCAACAGCCCTGCACATTCACGGATTTGAGCTACCGTGCCGGGCATACTCGCGATTTCGGGACGGTAAACGGTTTGTATGGAATCGATTATCAGAAGATCCGGCTCAACATTGTTGCATGCCTGCTCGATGCGCGTGATATCCGTCTCGGTATATATATGAAGCTTCGGCGAGGATACGTTCATACGGCCGGCGCGCTGGCGAATCTGTCCGGCCGACTCTTCCCCCGAACAATACAGAATAACCAGATCGGGCCGGGCCGAAGCCACCTGAAGCGCCAGGGTTGATTTCCCAACCCCCGGGTCACCGCCTAAAAGTACGAAAGAACCCGTCACCAGACCGCCGCCCAACACGCGGTCAAACTCTTCCAGCCCGGTGGATTCACGCCGCGTTTCGTCCATATTGATATCGTCCAGCAGCCGCACTTCCGGTTTCTTGTGATCGGAAGCAGAAACGCGGGCACGATGACCGGTTTTTGATGAGGAAGCTGAATCTTCTTTAAGTACCTCTGAAAACGTATTCCAGCTTTTACATGACGGACAGTTTCCCAGCCAGCGGGAAGTGGAGTATCCGCAGCTGCTGCACTCGAAAACTGTTTTCTGCTTAGCCATCGCGTCGGTTCGGTTTATCGGGTGTTACGGCTTCAGGCGTATCATGCGGGAGGTTACCGGCTTTTTGATTGTTTTTAGCCCCCTCGTTCCCGCCTGAATGCTGCCCGTCTGATGAGCTGAAGGTATTTACCACCGAATTATTCAAATACCAGCTCATCACCATAATCCCGATTCCGATAAGTGAATAAAAGGTGATGAACCGCCACATAAAGGTCGCGATACCGATAAATGCTTCCCGCTCAATTAGCGGCCCCAGAAAAATCACAAACAGCGCCTCTACTCCCCCGCTGCCTCCCGGTGTGGGCATGAAAAGACTGGCCAGAGACATGGCGAAGCTGCGGAGGAATAGTAAAAGTTCATCGGCAGGAAGAAAGCTTAGCACTACAATGGCCGGTAAACAGGCCCGCGCAATCCAGGCAAGTGAGGCCAGTACATAGGCTTTAAACAAAAATGAAAAAGGTTTTTTTCGCAAACCTTCCGATGTCGTAACCAGATTATCAAGCTCACGCTCCACCATTTCCGAATAGCGGTTTAAGATGGGGAGCCTGAAC
>PXDL01000106.1 GCA_003566395.1 Balneolia bacterium
ACCGATCATGTTGCCGTCGAGTTTTCCTTTATTTGCCTTCATCTGCTCAAGAAATTCCAGCGTGCCCGAGCTGGCGATGGTACCGAGCCGCTCAACCAGTTCCTGTTCGGTCATCCCGATTCCGGTATCTTCAATACTGAAAGTCTGTTCCTTTTCATCCAGCTCAATTTTGATTTGAAGCGGAAGTTTGGGTGATTGCAACTCCTGATCGGTAAGCTGCATATAACGAACTTTGTTGAGTGCATCCGAAGAGTTGGAGATCAGCTCTCTGAGAAACACTTCCGGATTGGTGTAAAGTGAGTTGATAATGAGATGAAGAAGCTGTTTCATCTCCGCCTTAAACTCAAACTGCTGTTTTGTCTGTTCTGCCATAATGTTAACTAATTTCAGGTTTATTGCGCGAATGAACGCCCCGATAGCCTACCGGGGTATTAAAATAAGTTTGAACCATATGAAGCAAAGTTGATGCCAAAATCACGGCTTCTGCCAAGTGGCGTGGCTTTCGGGCCTCTGATGAATTTGACGGTAAATTGAACTACCTTATCCGCGGCAATAAGTCTGATTATATTCTTACCCTTTAAACATGGCTGAATTTATTTTCTGGTTCGGGCTCGCAACCGTTTTTTACACCTATCTGGGCTATGGACTGATTATCACCCTGCTCGCTGCTTTTACCAGAAGGAATAAGCCCGAAACGAAAACGGAGTCTTTCGAGCCGGGAATCTCGTTTATAGTAGCGGCATGGAACGAAGCAGCCTGGATTCGCAAAAAAGCTGAGAACAGCCTCGCTCTCGATTATCCTCCCGAACGAATTGAGTTTATTTTTGTGACCGACGGCTCCGACGACGGCACGCCCGAACTACTCGAACCATACGACCGCATAAAGGTCATGCATCAGCAGGAGCGCAAAGGCAAAATTGCGGCTATGGAACGCGCCGCTGAAAAGGCCGCACATCCCATACTGATTTTTTCCGATGCCAATACCACCCTGAACAATCAGGCCCTGCGAAATATCGTCAAACATTACGCAAATCCTGAAGTTGGAGCGGTGGCTGGTGAAAAGCGAATCAGGATGGAAGATGAAGAGGCAGCAAGCGGAGCGGGCGAAGGCCTTTACTGGAAGTATGAAAGCTATCTTAAGAAGTGTGATTATCGGTTTTATTCGGTGGTGGGCGCCGCCGGAGAACTGTTTTCAGTTCGGCGCGATTTGTATGAACCGATTGAACCGGATACACTACTCGACGATTTTGTCATTTCGATGCGCGTGGCGGAAAAAGGCTTTCGGGTTGCCTACGCCCCCGATGCCTGGGCCGAAGAACGTCCCTCGGCGGATGTACGGGCGGAAATGTCGCGGAAAGTTCGTATTGCTGCGGGCGGAATACAATCGGTGCTGCGGCTGCGCTCTCTGCTGAATCCTTTTACTAACTTAAGGCTTTGGTTTCTGTATATCTCGCACCGGGTTCTTCGCTGGACGCTTGCCCCGCTGTTTTTACCGTTGATTTTTGTGACTAATATCTTGCTGTATTCTGATTCGGTAATTTACCTTATTGCTATTATATTGCAACTTATGTTTTACACAATGGCCCTGTTGGGCTATATCCTGGAACGCAGGAAGGTCCGTGTTAAATTATTGTTTGTCCCATTTTACTTTACATTCATGCAAGTTTGCATGTACCTCGGTTGGTGGCGTTTTTCGCGTGGTAAACAATCGGTAATGTGGGTGCGGGCAGAACGAGCTACCTGATTGTGAGATATTTATCAATAAGTTTCATATGAATTGTCTTATTGTAGACGACGAACAGATTTCAAGGGAAATTCTTGCAAAACTGGTGGAAAGAACCACGCAGTTAGATCTTATATCATCGTGTGAAAATGCCAAAGAGGCCCGTAAGGTTATGGCTTCCATGAAGATAGACTTGGTTTTTCTGGATGTGGAAATGCCCGGAATAAGCGGAATCGATCTGCTTGAATCTATTGAAGAAAAACCGCTTGTTATCTTTGTTACCTCTAAGGAAGAGTATGCGGTGAAGGCTTTCGAATACGATGCCGTGGATTATTTGCTGAAACCACTCGATTATGCCCGATTCCTGAAAGCCACATCCAAGGCAAAAGATATATTTGAAAGCAGGCAGACCGTACAGGACGGGATGACCAACTTGTTTGTCAAAAAGGACAATCAACTGGTTAAAATTCGCTTTTCGGAAATTTTATATATCGAAGCCTCCGCAGATTACATGCTCATTTATACCGAGAGCGAGCGGTTCATCGTCCATATTACGATGAAGGCTTTGAATGAACGCCTTCCGCCGGGAGATTTCGCGCGTATCCACCGCACATATACAGTAAGGCTCGATAAGATCGAAGGGGTGGAGGACAACATGGTGGTGATCGCAAATAAACGTCTTCCGATCGGTGGATCATACAAAGATAATCTTTATAAGTATCTGAACTTATTGTGACTGTAGTTACCGACCTTTGATTTTTTTGAGAGATTTTGACGGGGGGGCTTTCACAGGCTCAGCAAGAATGAAGTCGTAAAAAGAAGAAAGCATTATTGGGGTCTTTTGGGGCTGAAGAAGAGTTTGAAAGCGTCTTTACTAAATCGGGGTAGGTGTTGATATTCTTGAATTTGGCTTTTTGAATGTTAATGCTATGTGAAAAGGCCGACCTTTCTTAGATGTGCCTGATGTTTATCGAGTTGTGGACTTAGTTCATCGAATCTAAGCAATTGAATGCGAACAAATTGATAGATTTGTTTTATGGAAAACCGGCCGCGGACAGGCTTTTTTCTATATCAAACACACACATACACACAGTATCATGAAAACACATCTGAGAACATGGATTGTTCCTTTTGCAGCCCTGCTGTTGCTAATTGGTTGCGATGCCGGACCCTCCTCAAACGACGTGAAAGGAGATGAGAACTTCCTGGGAATGAACGTGCCTGCTGATTTCGAATTCGAAACAACAAGAGAGATCACCCTTAACATTACCAAGGGCGGACTTGCAGGGAATGTAGTGCTCGACATTTATGCGGATCAACCTAACAGAAAAGGCAGCAAGCTGCGTCAGGGCAAACTTTCCGGATCGGGTTCTATTACTATGGAACTGACCATTCCTTCCCATAAAGAAGAACTCTGGGTAAGCGCCTCTTCTGAAGGAAGCCTTTCAACATTTAAGAGAGTTCAGATCGGTTCGGCTTCGTCCTACAGCGTCGATATGAGTTCGCAGCATGCAAGTGGCGCAGCACCAATGAGCACACCGCAGGGATGTACAAGTGGCTGTACGCAGACCATCGGCGGAAGCTCAAGCGGCAATCTGTTGGTTGAGACAGGACAGGTTGTATGTATTCTCGAAGGCGCTTCTCACAGCGGCGGTATCACCTTTCAGGGAAACGGTCAGGCTGAACTGAGAATTTGCGGAGATGCAAACATCAGCTTTGTGAACAATAACGGCAATCCTGTTCCGGTAGTAGAAATCGGTGAAAATGGAAGTCTGGAGACGGGTAACTTCAATATAAATAATCCGAACGCCGTCCTTACCAATTATGGCAATATAAAGTTCAATAATAACTTTTCGTATTCCTACAGTTTTTTCAACCACGGAATGGTTGACGCCGGTGGGATTAATCTGAATTCCGGCGCCGTTTTCACCAATACCAATACCGTGGAAATGACCGACGACCTGAATGTGAATTCTCAGGCTGTATTTACAAACGACAATTATGTTGAGCTGATCGGTTCAGGAAGTCACGTCCATATAAACGGACAGGGGACGTTGATCAATAATTGTACGATGATTGTAGGCGGGCATTTCAACCAAAACGCCAAGCTGGAAAACAACGGTTATATACAGATTGCAAATCAACTGACATTCAACAGTGGTTCGGGTTCCACGCCGAATGTACTTGGTGCCGGTTCGCTTATGGAAGCCCCGAAAATGATCGTGAATACACCGCTTACCGCATCCGGCAGCGGATATGCCCGTTTCGATATTGAAGAGGAAGTGCGCATCAACGGCGGAGCAAGCGCAACAGGCCTGCTTGATGTATGTCTTGCTCCGGGCGGCAACTGGATAGACGCGGGAGGGTCAATTGACGAAGCTACCTACCGGTTGTGTGATGCCTTCATACCCGAGACAAGCTGTAATCCGGGTGCCGGCGATCAGGACCTTCCGGATGAGTCTTTCGACAACCCCTTCCCCGGAGAGAATAAATTCGGAACGCTGGCATTTGAAGATCTCTGGCCGAGTTTCGGTGATTACGACATGAACGACCTTGTGGTTGATTACAACATCAATGAAATCACAAATGCCTCGGATGATGTCACCGATATTGAATTTACCATCGTGATTCGTGCGATCGGCGCCTACATTGAAAGTGGTTTTGCTTTTGAGCTGCCGGTGCCCTCATCCGCAGTACAAACCGTGACAGGTTCACAATTCTACTCATCGGCCATTTCGCTAAACGGAAACGGAACCGAAGCGGGTCAGGATAATGCGGTAATAATTATTACTGATAACGCCACTAAAAATATCGGCAGATATGTAAATACGGTGAATCCGGCCAACCATGTGCCCGAAGATACGGTGAGCGTTCAGGTGAGTTTCAGCACCCCTGTTGCAAAATCGACTTTGGGTTCGGCTCCTTACAATCCCTTTACTTTCCGTGTTGAAAACCGCGGTAACGAAGTGCACCTGCCCGGCAAGCCTCCTACATCTCTGGCTGACGCTTCCCTTTTCGGTACCAAAGACGATACGACCGACCCTGCTTCCGAACGCTACTACAAGAGTAGCAGCAACCTGAACTGGGCTATACATGTGCCGGAAAGCATTCCGTATCCGCTGGAGAAGATTGATATAACCCAGGCGTATTTGAATTTCAAAGACTGGGCCGAGTCCGGCGGAATTTCATTCCCGGGCTGGTATCTCGATGAACCGGGAAATCGTGATGATTCTAAATTGTATATTAAAAATTGATGTGATTGTGTGTTAAAAAAAGCAGCCGGCTACTTTATAAAAAACCGGCTGCTTATTGCAGGTTTTTTTGTTCTTGGGTGTTTTTAATTAGTTTTGTGTAAGATACGTTGAAGGACTTCAGGTTTTTGCCTGAACAGTAAAAAGTACCTAACCGGTCTTTCGGTTTTGATTCGTGTGTGTGGTTAATTTTGTAAGGTTCAATAGCGTGTGGAGAATTATATGGTGAAAACTGGGAAATCTCAGCTTTGTGAGAGTCTGGCGGTGCATTTTCATTCCGGCCTGATCGAACATTTAATGAATGAAATACAACCTGCGGCAACGCGCGAGGCATATCTTGAGTCGCTCGACAGGGTTTTCAGGAATGTGGCAGAGATTCATAATATCGATAGTATCATTGCCTATGAAGTAGGGGAAAAGGAAAATCAGTCCGATCCTGATTCATTTTCTCAGGTTGTAAGCTGGGCGCATCGTCAGGGAGTAAAAGAAGCAAATGTTGATACCGATAAAATTCCCGTTATCCCTTATTTCGAGCGCTGGGTTAGCGTTTTCAGGGACAATAACATCATTTGCGGAAGCATCGATGATTTTCCGAACATAGAGCAGGAAGTGCTTGCTGCGTTGGGTATAAGTCAGATGCTGATTGTGCCTCATCTTCGCAATAACAAGCTGTGTGGGTTTATCACCTTTCAGAAGCAGAAGGAAGGCCGCCCGGGAGAGTGGAAGCTGCCTTCGGAAGCCTCCTTTTTCAGGTATATGACAAGCTGGATGTTCTCAAATTTCGACACGCGCCGGAAGTTTCAGCAGCTTCGGGATGAAACCATTTATTATGAGTCCCAGCTTCATTCCAAAAATCAGGTTTTAGCGAACCTGAGCCATGAAATACGAACACCTATGAACGGAATCGTTGGGTTGGCGGAACAGCTTGAAGACCTGGAAAATGATATGAGCAAAAGGTCTTTTCTGGAATCCATCAAACTTTCTGCGGCCAATCTTATGGAAGTGCTCACCGGTATTGCTGAATTTTCCAACTCCGATGTCCGCCATGTTCAGCTTTCCATCGATGAGGTCAGGGTCCGTCGCGATTTTGAGCCTCTGCTGGCTCCTTACAGCGAAAAAGCAGCCGAAAAAGGTCTCGGGTTTACGTACAGTTTTGCTGAAAATATTCCCGATGTTATCAGCACGGATTACCACAAAGTTCGAAATATCATTAAAAACCTGCTGGATAATGCGGTTAAATTTACCGATAAAGGGTCGGTTAGTGCCAATATCGGCTATGAAGACAGGGGGGGGAGCGGTCGCCTGTTCATTACGGTGAAAGATACCGGTATCGGTATTCCGAAAGAAAAGCAGGAGTATATCTTTGAGAAATATGCCCAGGTAGAGCAGGGGTTCCGCCGACATTACAGCGGAATCGGGCTGGGTTTGAGTATTGTGAAAAACACGCTTTTACTACTTGAAGGAGAAATCGAACTTACAAGTAATTCCGGGGACGGCAGCACTTTTGAAGTCGTCTTACCGGTTAAAGTTCCTCAAAGTACCGACGTTTCGGGGGAGATGGATGAGAATGAGCTGCGTAACATTCATGTGCTTGTTGTTGATGATCATCCTATAAACCGCAAAGTGGTGACAACCATCCTCAAAAAATGGAAAACGCCCTATAAAATTGCTCTTAATGGTGAGGAAGCCGTACAAGCGGTTCGTAAAAGCGATTTCGATATCATTCTGATGGATATTCAGATGCCCGTGATGGACGGCTATGAGGCAACCCGGAAAATTCGTGAGCTAAAAGGTGATAAAGTTACTATATTGGCGCTCACAGCATCCATACTCAGAGAAGATGAAAATAATTGTATTCAGGCAGGCATGAACGGTATAATCCGTAAGCCGTTTTTTCCGGACAACCTGAAAAACTGGGTTAAAAGCTGCA
>PXDL01000392.1 GCA_003566395.1 Balneolia bacterium
CACCATTCAAAATTGGGAGCGGAGCGACCTTCGCCATTTTTTCACAAGGCCGGATTTGGTCCTTTAAATCAAACTATGAGTAGGATTTCAGCCTTTTTGCATGGGCCTCTACCCATCCTTAACTCTAATCCAAAAAAGTAAAAACTCCGGCTCTGAACTACTTCAGGGCACGGAACTTAGTAGTTTGGCCGGAACAATCCGTTCAATCCGCGTAATCCGCGGGACAAAAACATGCTACAAACGGATACAGTAAGAATCAGTTTCCCCGGACAACAGTGATTTCGTTTAGCGGATTTTCAAGCAATTCCAAGCCAGATATAAATTGATACTGTTTTTTATTAGTGCCTGTCCTTTCCGGTTCATGTACCAGAGCGATGTTCTTCAAAAGTATCTCTGCTATGTTAAGTCGGCATCACCCAGATTATCAACATGTAGCGCGCGATTCGTAGCGAGAAAACAACCAGGATGAAGGGCAGCAAACGGAGCTTGAAAAGTCCTGCCACGATGGTAATCGGATCTCCAATTAAAGGAGCCCAGGAGAGCAGCAGACTCCAAAATCCATATTTTTTTACCCATATAAGCGATTTCCGGCCAAAACGGGAACGTCTCAATTTTTTGCGTGACCAATCGTGAAACAGAAACCCAATTCCATAATTGAGCAGACAGGCCAGGCAATTGCCCACGGAAGCCCAGATTAAAACGGAAACGGGGTCAATGCCGCCGAGTACAGCTGCCGCCACGGCCGCCTCCGAACTAAATGGCAGAATGGTAGCCGCAGCAAAAGCTGTAAAAAATAAAAGAATGAGCGCGGTTAGTTCATCCATCGTTTTTACCCGGAAGAGCGAATGTCAGCTTCCCCATCATCAGCCCCGCCTCAGCCCGCAGTTTCATCGGGAGTGTCTTCCTTCAGGGCGGACGTCATTTTCAAACCCACCCAAATGGTGATGCCCACCACCGCAGCCGTCACAAAAAACGGAACCATCGCACCTACCCCAAACAGAAACCCTCCCCATGTAGGACCAATGGTACGGCCCAAACCGGATAATCCCTGAGCGGTGCCCATCACCGTACCCACCTGCGCCGGATCGGCTTCCTTGGAAATCAGGCTGTTCATAGTCGGAAGATTAAGACTGTGACCCACGGCCATAATTCCAAGAAAGAGCGTGAGCATCAAAATATTTGGAGAAAGTCCGATCAGGAACATTCCTATCGCCATTAAAATATTTCCGGCCAGGAAGATTTTTTCTTCCGGAAATCTGTTTGTAAGCGGACGAATGAGTCCTCCCTGAATTATAACGGCAATAATTCCGATATAGAAAAACTGAAGGCTAACCTGCTGGGCGTCCATATCGAGCACGGCTTCGCTGAAAAGCGGAAAAGCACTATAGAGATTTGACTGTGCGAAAGAAAGCACAAATGCCGAAAGAACCAGTAGTCCGAAAAAGGAAGATCCGGATGCCTTTAAATCTCCAAATCGTTTCCAGAAGGATAATGTAAAAACTCCTATTGGCCTGAATTTCGGAAGCGATTTCGCCTTTTCTTTATCAACGGTTTCTTCCAGTTTGAAATACACCAGCAGAAAACTGCACAGCGATAAAAAGGCGGCAAAAAATCCGGGGAGCGCGTATTTGTTAGTATCCAGCCACTCAGCCAGGTCCGGAAAACCGATGGTTCCGAAAAAACCGTGAAACGAAGGATTAATGAGTACGGCCGCAAGCACAGGACCGAGCACAAATCCGATGCCAAACGCGGCCCCGATTAGCCCCATCCCCCGGGCGCGCTCCTCATTCGTGGTGACATCCGCGATGTAGGCTTGGGCGGTGGAAATGCTTCCGCCCATAATTCCGGCCAGCGCCCTTGAGAATAGCAGCACCCCGAGCGAGCCGGCCAGTCCGAAAATGATATAGGCGAAGATAGCCCCGAAGGTGCTGATCAGCATGATCGGGCGCCTGCCGATCCGATCCGAGAGGCTCCCCCAGATGGGAGAAAAAATGAGCTGAGCGAACGAAAAGACGCTGTAGAGCAATCCGACTATGATGGGCGTGGCTCCGAATTCCGCACCGTAAAACGGCAGCAACGGCAGGACGATGCCGAACCCGATCAGGTCAATCAGTACAACAAAAAAGACCGTAAAAAGGCGCCCTTTATCCAATGCTTATCCTGCCTGCTCCCTGAGTTCAGCCAGTTCTTCGGCGGTTTCATCGGCGGCGGCCACAGTTTCATCAAGCTGTTCCTGAGTGAGCGCGTTCGAAATAAAGAGACTTTCATAAGCCGAGGGAGGAAGATACACGCCGCGTTTCAGCATACCGTGGAAAAACAGCCGAAACAGCTCTACATCGGTTTTGGAACAGCTTTCGAAATCGGTTACTTCTCCTTCGCAGAAGAAAATTCCCAGCATAGAGCCCACCCGGTTCATAGAGTGATCAATCTCATGATGCTTGAAAATCCGGTGCAGCCATTCCTCAAGATGGACCGTTTTCTGTTCCAGTTCGTCGTAAATTGATCGGTTATTATGCAGCTCGCTCAGCAGCGCCAGTCCGGCGTGCATGGCCAACGGGTTTCCGGAGAGCGTACCGGCCTGATATACCGGCCCGACCGGCGAAACCATTTTCATAATTTCTTCCTTTCCACCGTAAGCGCCCACCGGCAGCCCGGCACCTATAATTTTCCCGTAGGTTACCAGATCGGCTTTTACGCCGTACAATTCCTGCGCCCCGCCCGGAGCTACGCGAAATCCGCACATCACTTCATCAAAAACAAGTACGGTGCCGTGTTTATCGCAAAGGTCGCGCAGCCCTTGCAGGAATCCTTCGGCCGGCGGTACACAGCCCATATTACCGGCAATAGGTTCAAGAATGATGGCCGCTACTTCATCTTTATTTTCCTCCAGCAGACGCTCTACGTCGTCAAGGTGGTTAAACTGGGCGGTGAGGGTATCCTTTGCGGTACCTTTGGTAACGCCCGGGCTGCTCGGGGTTCCCAGGGTCATGGCTCCGCTTCCGGCTTTTATCAGAAACGAGTCGCCGTGGCCGTGATAGTTCCCTTCAAACTTGATAATCTTATCGCGTCCGGTGTAGCCGCGGGCCACACGGATGGCGCTCATGCAGGCTTCGGTACCGGAGTTCACCATCCTGATTTTATCCATGCCCGGCACCATTTCTCTGATGAGCTCGGCGAGCTGGATTTCCACTTCGGTAGGTGCCCCGAAGGATGTAGATCGTTCGGCCGCTTTTTGCACAGCTTCCACAACAGGCGGCCAGGCGTGCCCGAGAATCATCGGTCCCCAGGAGCCGACATAATCGATATAGGTGTTGCCGTCGGCATCGTGGAGGGTGGCGCCTTTGGCTTTTTCAAAAAATACAGGCGTGCCGCCCACGGCTTTAAATGCTCTAACCGGGCTGTTTACACCACCCGGAATAAATTGCTGTGCCCGTTTGTAGAGTGAGCTGCTTTTTTCGTACATACTTGAAATCATTTCTTTTCTGAAGCTTGGTTAAACAAGCCGCTAAGATACACAAGCTCCTTGAAGCAGGTATGAATTTTTTCAAGCTTCTTCATCAATTTTCGAACCTGCCCGGACAGGCGTCAAATACCTCCCCTCCTTGACTTCAGTACCGGAGTGAAGCTCCTAAAAGTTGCGCTCCATCCTGATTGTATTTACTCCATCATTGCTTGTATAGCTCACATCATCCATAATCTGGGCGATGATGTTCAGACCGTAACCGCCCTCCGGCAGCGTCTCCGGCTCATCGGGATCGATTACCAGATGCTGCGGTCGGGCTCCCTGAACGTTAACTTTTCCGGTATCTTTGAGTTCGGCTACAAAGCGGGAACCGGTAATTTCCACATAGATATCGATTTTCTCATCTTCGTTGTTCTCGTAGGCGTGTTCGGAAATGTTGTTCATGGCCTCTACAAGGGCAATCTGGATATGCTGGGCGTTATAAACCGAAATCCCTTTATCACGGCACAGATCCCTCACTTTACCGGAAAGCAAAAGAATGCTTTCTGCCGAGCATCGTATGTTGTATTGATATTCCAACCGGTTTTCAGGCTTCCTTTATCAAGGTTAAGTTATTAGACTTAGTTGAGCAGCTTTGCCGCATTTTTAGCAAAATATGTGGCGATAAGATCGGCACCGGCTCTGCGAAAAGCAATCAGCGTTTCCATCATTGCCTGTTCTTCATTGAGCCATCCCTTTTCGGCTGCCGCTTTAATCATCGCGTATTCCCCCGACACCTGATAGACCGAAACCGGTAAGCTTACGCTTTCACGCACTCCCCGGACCACATCAAGATAAGCAATTCCGGGTTTTACCATCACAATATCGGCTCCTTCCTGTTCATCGAGCTGGGCCTCCCGGCCGGCTTCGCGAACGTTTGCCGGATTCATCTGATAGGTTTTTTTATCGCCGAATCCGGGCGCGGAATCGAGCGCATCCCGAAACGGGCCGTAAAAACAGGATGCATATTTGGCGCTGTAGGCCATAATCCCGGTCTCACTAAAGCCTTCGAATTCCAGTGATTTGCGAATGGCCCCTATACGTCCGTCCATCATATCGGAAGGGGCTACTACATCGGCACCGGCCGCGGCGTGGCTTACCGCCATTTTTGCCAACACTTCCACCGACACATCGTTCTGAACGATGCCGTTTTCCACAATGCCGTCGTGCCCGTAACTCGAATAGGGATCGAGGGCCACATCCGTCATAACACACAAACCGGGAGCGGCCGCCTTCACCTTTTTGACGGCCCGCTGCATCAGCCCGTCCGGATTGAGCGCTTCCGTCCCCTCGTTGTCCTTCAGCTCGTCCGGAACTTTCACAAAAAGCAGCACAGACCAAATGCCCAGAGACTCCAGCTCCTTGACTTCCTTTTCAAGAAGATCCAGGCTCAATCTGTAATAGTCGGGCATGGAGGGGATCGGGTCTTTAACGCCTTCGCCTTCCACCACAAAAAGCGGCGCAATAAACATGGAAGGATGAAGTCTGTGCTCGGTCGTCATTTCCCGCAGCGATTCGCTCATGCGGGTTCTTCTGCCCCTCACCGCCGGAAACGAGCCGGGCGATGTGGATGTAATTCGAATACTCATGTAATAGGTTCTATAAATTGATCGCGGCCGCCTTGTTAATACCAAACTTAGTTGCCGAAAAAACCTGTAGCCGGGCGGCCGTTTTTCGCGGTTTTCAATTCAGGCATGATAACAAAATGAACAATAGGAAGGAAACGGGGGCCGGGGTTTCTTTGTGCCATCTTTGCCACAGGGTACAATTTAAATCAAACCCAGCTGCGCGGTTGCCGAAGTACGCCGATCAGTTTTTCCTCCTCAGAACCACTCTCTGGCTCGAACCCATAATCCCAGCGCACGCGGGGCGGCAAGCTCATTAATATCGACTCCACGCGACCGTTGGTTTTCAGCCCGAAAAGCGTGCCCCGGTCGTGTACCAGATTAAACTCAACATAGCGGCCGCGCCGGATTTCCTGCCAGTAGCGCTGCGCATCGGTATAAGAAAGATTTTTGCGTTTGTCGGCCACCGGAATGTAGGCCCGGGTGAAGGCATCTCCGCAGGCGCGCGCCAGACTGAACCAGGTTTCGAGCTGCTCACCGGTTCCGGTTTCATCGCGCTTGTAGTCATAAAAAATACCTCCGATACCCCGTCCCTCGCCGCGGTGGGTATTGTGAAAATAGGCATCGCACTCTTTTTTAAACTCCGGATAAAGTTTAGGATCGATCGAATCGCAGGCCTGTTTGTGCGTTCGGTGGAAATGGGCTGCATCCTCTTCGAACAGATAGTAAGGGGTCATATCGGCGCCTCCGCCAAACCAGACATCTTTGCGTTCTCCGCCTTCTTCATCATACAGCTCGAACATCCGGTAATTAGCGTGAACGGTAGGGACCATAGGGTTTTCAGGGTGAAGAACCAGCGAAATACCAGCCGCAAAAAACCAGCCCTGCTCCACGCCGAACCGTTTCCGAATGAGTTCGGGAAGCTCGCCATGCACCACCGAGCAGTTCACCCCGCCCTTCTCAAAAACCCGTCCTTTCTCGATGACCCGCGTCCGGCCGCCTCCACCGCCTTCACGCTCCCAACTATCTTGCCGGAAAAGCGTTTGACCGTCGCAGACCTCTATCTCCCGGCAGATATGGTCCTGCAACCGGTGGATGTAATCGGTAAAACGGGTTTTAAGATCCTTCATACTTCAACTACTGGAAATGTGCGTTTGATTAGGCCCGAATATAGCTGATTACCGGTGGATTCGGTAAAATGACCGGATTGGAGGAGAATGCGTTGCATTGCACTTTTTATAAAGATGTGCAGACCGCAAATGAACATGTGCCGGGCAGACTTTGAGTTAAAGGTAACATATCCATTAGCAAACGGGAGTTCACACGTAAACGTAAATAGATTACCCGGCTACACCAACATCAAGTTATTTATTATTTTTAATTAATGCCTGTTCATTATATTATGACCTCCTGGTCTCTTCTTTTACAGCGAAAGTACCCCTACCCCTTACCGTGCTTTACCTCCTGTTTGTTACCTTGCCGCTGCTGGTTCAGACCTCCGGAACGCCACCGGAGTTTCATGCTATTACTCATTTTACCACCGACAACGGCCTTTCTCAGAACCTGGTGTTCGACATGCATCAGGATCATCGCGGGTTTTTGTGGATAGGCACAAAAGACGGCCTGAACCGTTACGACGGCTATAATTTCCGGATCTACCGAAGCGACCCTTCCGACAGCCGCTCTCTGAGCAGCAACTACATCACCTATATCCGGGAAGATGATAACAACCGTCTTTGGGTGGAAACCCGGCCGGGCGGACTTCACAAATACGATCCGGAACAGGATAACTTCACCGTCATA
>PXDL01000276.1 GCA_003566395.1 Balneolia bacterium
CCTGGGCGGTTGGGTGAAGTATGAAGTAAACCAGGGCCTGGGCCTCGATATCGGTTACGCCATGCAGGACCACAAGTGGCTGGGCATCACCAACCGATTCTCACTTAAAGTAAGTTTCTGATAAAAAAAGTTACGACGACATAGAGTTACGATCAACAACACGGGAAACCGTACATTTAAAAACAAACAAAGAGGTACATATGAAAACCTATACAAAACTAATGCTTATGCTTGCGCTGTTTGTGTTTGGAGCAGTGCAGCATGCGTATGCACAGGAAGAAGATCCGATTATGGTGACCTTCCGGGTGAACACCTCCACCGTTGCTGATACCCTCAGCGGCGATGGTGCAATTCAGCTCAGAGGCGCTGTAAACGGAGAGGAATTTGATGACGAAGGATACTTCGGTCAAAATGTTAACTGGGGTTCTTCGTCTATTCAGGCGAACCACGTTGCGGGCGACTACTGGGAGCTCAATCTAATGATGGCGCCCGGCGATGAACTGACATATAAATTCAGAGCCTTTCATGATCTTGACGGTGATGTAGGAGCCGGATTCAACGACGGCTGGGAAGCTGACGCTGATGGAGGCGGTAACTATGTATTTACCGTTCCTGAAAATGCAACCGAAGATATCACAACCGAGGTTCTTTACTTCGCCGGTCTTAATGCTCCCCGTCAGGCACCTTTCGAGCCTTCTGAAGAAGGTATGAGAGCGGTTCACTTCCGGGTGGATGTTGGCGCGCGTGTTGCCACCAGCCAGTATGACCCTGAAAATGAAGAACATGTTGTAGGTGTTCGCGGAGATTACAACCCTGAAACCGGTCGTATTGCTTATAAATTTGTAATCGACACACCTGCCGGAATTCAGTGGGAAGACGGTGCGGACAAGGAGTTCTTCCTTCCTGCGGCAGACTCCACGCTGCGTTGGGGATACTTCAACAATGAAGTACCACCAAGCGGTGAAGTTATTACTGCCGATGTGGAATTCCGTGCAAATGTAGGATTGCTTGAAGCCCTGGGTTATTTTAACCGCGGCATCGGCGATCAGGTTGCCGTACCGGGTGCGTTCAACAGCTGGGATTCATCCACCCCTATGACCTTCGATGAAGGTGAAGATATCTGGAGAAGTAACTTTGAACTTACCCGCGAAGTAGGTTCACCTGTACCCTTCAAATACTTCATTATCTGGGATGAAAGCCGTTTCGATGAAACCAGCGAAAACTACATTCCAAATCTTGTAGCCGATAACGGATGGGAAGAGCCCGGAAGTTTTGGTGGAGGTGACCGTATCCATGAATTTGCCGGCTCCGAGGTTCAGGTTGCCGATGGAGATTTCGGGAGCGATGTAGCCTTCTTTAACAGCTTACCCGAGCAAGCTCTCATCACCGAAGACGGAGCCGGAAGCACAACCTACCCGGTTACTTTTGAAGTGGATATGACCGAGGCGCTGAGCGCTGAAGTTCCTTTCAACCCGGAAACAAGTGGTGTTTATCTGGTAGTAGAAACTCCGATTTTTGCTCTCACACAGGGTATCCCTACAGGTACCGATGCACTTGAAATTCCCGATGTTCGTGACCGTCTTACCTTCACACGGGTGGGAGATTCAAACAATTACGAGCTGACTCTTGATCTTGATCTTCCCACCGAAAACCATTTCGGTTTCGTAATCGCTTATGAAGACGCTGATGGCGTGTTTGTAACGAACGGTGGAGGATTTGATGCCGGACGCCGGTATTACCGTTATGTAGAGCCCGAGGCAGTGTTTGATAACCTGACGATCTGGCCTGCCGGTGGTTACACCCTCGACCCGATAACATGGGTTGAAGAAGATCTGGACTTCCCGGAGCCTCCGACTTATGGTATTGGTGATGACGAACGCCCGGTTCTGTTTAGCGATCACCCGCTCGACGGTTTCCAGACTACCTTCCCGTTAACGCGTGAAGTGCAGCCTGATAATGCAAACCACTTCTATTCAGGCACAATCTACCTGTCTACAGATCCGACAAGTATCGGCGGACCCGGTAACAGTGAACTTCCCCGTGAAATCACGCTGAAGCAAAATTACCCAAACCCGTTTAACCCGACAACCAACATCAACTTCAGCCTGCCCGAGCAAGCTGATATTCGTCTGGATGTCTTTAACGTACTGGGTCAGCGTGTGGCCACACTGGCAAACGGAACATATAATGCCGGTACCCACACCGTTCAGTTCGATGCAAGCCGCCTTTCTTCAGGGGTATATCTGTACCGCCTGCAATCCGGCAGCTTTGTTACACAAAAATCGATGATGCTGGTTAAATAAGCATCAGGGGCAAACCCAATTCGGGAATCGGGAGGTCGCATTCGGCCTCCCGACTTCCTGTTTTTTAAACAAACCAGCAGGTTCAGAGCATTGTCTGTCACCATATATGATATTGCTAAAGAAGCCGGGGTAAGTATTGCCACGGTATCTCGTGTTTTTAACAACAGCAACAGCGTTTCGGAGAAATCCAGAACTAAAATCCTTACGATCGCCAAGCGGCTGGGCTACCATCCACAGGCGATGGCACAGGGGCTGGCACGAAAAAAAAGCAAGCTGATTTCCGTTATTGTTCCGGTTATCTCCAACCATTTCTTTATGGAAGTGCTTGAAGGTATCCAGGATGAACTCGGTGATTCACAGTACGATCTCAATATCTACAACATCAAACTGACCGACGATATTTACGAACAGGTTGATTACAGCATCAAGCGCGGTATGGCCGAGGGCTACCTCATCATATCGGTGCATCTGTTGGAAAAGCAGTGGAAGAGCCTCAAAAATTTTAACGTCCCTATAACGCTGATTGATGAATTCAGCACCGAATTCGATTCTGTTAGTGTTGACAGTATAGAAGGCGCCTATAACGCAACTAATTATTTTATTACGGAAGGCTATCAGCGTATAGCCATGATTTCGGCGCAAAACCGGTCCAAGCCGGTCAAAGACCGCATAAACGGATACAGGCGCGCACTTGAAGACGCCGGTCGCTTTGTGCAAGAAGAACTGATCGTTTCCGGTGATGATGAAGACCGTGACGGATTTACCGAAAAAAACGGCTATCAGGCAATGATGAAACTGCTGAAAATGAAAGACCTGCCCGATGCCTGCTTCTGCAATTCCGATATTCAGGCAATAGGTGCCGTCAAAGCCATGCAGGATACCGGGCGTTTTATACCCCTGATCGGTTTCGACGATATACAGTTGTCCGAATTTTTCGGCCTTAGCACGATGAGACAACCCATGCGCGAAATGGGCACTATGGCCGTTTCAAAACTACTGAAACGAATCGGCAATCCCGATGCAAAAGTCTCACACACGGTTTTTTCGCCCGAACTGATGCTACGCTCTTCAACGGACGAACAAACCAATAAACATACCCATATCCTTGAAAAACGCGCTTAATGACTTTCCCGGTTTTGCGCGTAACCGGTATCACCCCTTTATAAAAAAACACCCCCAAGCTATGTTAAATTCATGCTACAAATTCATGCTGGTCATGTTAGTATCGGCCGCACTGCTTGTTCCGAATATTTTGATCGGACAAGTTGTGACCACCGATCCGGATTTTCCGACCGAAGACCAGCCTTTATCCATTTTCTTTGATGCAACTCAGGGAACCGGCGGCCTTGCCGGCTACGACGGCGATGTATATGCGCATACAGGCGTAATCACAAATCTGAGCACTCAGCCGAGCGACTGGCGCTATGTAAAAACAAACTGGGGACAAAACACCCCGGAAACGCTGCTCCAGGAAATCGGTGATGATCTCTACCAGCTCGATATTGAAGATATCCGTGAGTACTACGGTGTTCCGCCTGAAGAAGAAATCCTCCAGCTTGCATTTGTTTTTCGCAGTGATGTTCCGGTAGGAGGTAATTATCTGGAGGGCAAAGATGACGGTGGATCGGATATTTTTATAGACCTGTTTAGTGAAGCGCTCGGTGTTCGTTTCACCAGCCCGTCCGACGATCCGTTTAATCCTACCTTTTCCAGTGTTGGCGAGGAGCTTGAAATCCGTATTACCGGCTCCAGCGCCGATGTGGCTCTTACCGAGCTAAGGCTGTTTATTGATGATGAACAGGTTGCTTCCACAACAACAGCCGGCGAATTAATCTACAATTTCGATGTCACAACCACCGGTCGCTTCGACTTGCGCGGTGAAGCCGAAAATGCCGACGGCGATGTAGCAACCGCCGAGGCCTACTTCATCGTAAATCCTGAAGTTACCGAAGCCGCTCCCCCTGCCGGTACTCAATACGGAATCAATATAGGTGATGATCTGACTTCGGCTACTCTGGCCGTATATGCGCCGAATATTGATTTCATGTACGCGCTGGGTGATTTCACCGAATGGGAAATCGATACCGAATTCTATATGAACCGGCACACCGTAAACCCGGACAGCGTGATGTACTGGGTTACAGTCGAAAACCTCACGCCCGGTACGGAATACGGATTTCAGTATTTGGTGGAAGGGGATCGTCGTATTGGCGAACTTTATGCCAACAAGGTACTTGATCCGTGGAACGACGGTTTTATCGGCCCGGAAATCTATCCCGATCTGAAGCCCTATCCGCAGGGAAAAACTTCCGGAATGGTTTCTATCCTGAACACGGCTCCCGAACCGTACGAGTGGCAGTCTAATGACTATGTGCGCCCGGATCCGGAAGACCTGATTATCTATGAGCTGCTGATCCGCGACTGGATGGATGAAGGTACCTACTCCAATCTGGCCGATTCTCTTGACTATCTTGAAAGACTGGGAATCAACGCGCTTGAGCTCATGCCGATTCAGAATTTCGACGGCAATATAAGCTGGGGATACAACCCGAATTATCACCTTGCCGTGGATAAAGCCTACGGTCCGGCCAACGAGTTGAAAAGGCTGATTGATGAAGCGCACGCACGCGGAATGGCTGTAATTCTGGATGTGGTTTATAACCACGCCACCGATCAGTCTCCGCTTATAGGTCTGTACGGCCACAGTGATAACCCGTTTATCGGTCCCGGCCACGCGTTTAATGTGTTTAATCACCTGAATCACAACCATCCGAAAATTAAATACTGGATGGACCGGGCGAACCGCCACTGGATCGAAGAATTTCGGATCGACGGTTTCCGCTTCGACCTCACCAAAGGTTTTGCCACAAATTTCAACAACGGCAACTATAACGGCTACAATTCTCAGCGTATCGCCAACCTGAAGCGTATGGCGGATGCCATCTGGGATGTGGACCCCGATAACTATGTGATGCTCGAGCATTTCGCCGCCAATAGCGAGGAAAAAGAGCTTTCCGAATGGAGACAAGATCAGGGCAGGTACGGCATGATGTTGTGGGGCAACCATAACTTCAACTATAATGAAGCCACTATGGGCTATCACGCGAATAATCAATCCGATTTTTCCGGGGTGTTTCACCAAAACCGGGGCTGGAATACGCCGAACCTGATAGGCTATATGGAAAGCCATGATCAGCAGCGCCTCAGCTACAAGAATCAGGAATTCGGCAACATGTCGGGCGATTATAATATCAGGGACTTTGAAACCAATATCGATCGCCTGAAAATGGCCGGTGCGTTCTTTTTCACCGTACCCGGGCCTAAAATGATCTGGCAGTTTGGTGAATTGGGTTACGACTACCCGCTTGATGAAGACGGCCCGACCCGCACCGATCCGATGCCCGTACCGTGGGATGAATATCTGGATGATCCCGCCCGTATTTCACTCTACAATACCTGGCGTGCAATTATCCACCTGCGCCACAGCAGCGATGCTTTCCGTACCGACAATGTTGATATGCAGGTAGCCGCACCGGTGAAGCGTATTTACCTGACCCATGATGATATGAATGTTGCCATAATCGGTAATTTCGGAGTCACCGAGCGTACGGTATCCCTGAATCTGCAGCATGCGGGAACCTGGTACGACTACCTCGGTCAGGAAGAATGGAATTTCGACTCCTCGGATGCATCAATCGTAATGCAGCCGGGAGAATACTTCATTTTTACAACCGAGCAGATTGATCTGCCCGAAGGCGGCTTGATCGTGAGTATAGAGGATGAAGACTTCCGTGAGGAACCGCGCTCATTTGCCCTGCATCAGAATTACCCAAATCCCTTCAACCCAACCACCAACGTGGTGTACGAACTTAGTGAAGCCGCCGATGTACGCCTTGAAGTATTCAACGTGCTCGGTCAGCGGGTATCGGTACTGCATAACGGTCCGCAAAGCGCCGGCGTGCATACGGCACAGTTCGACGGTTCGCGTCTTACAAGCGGCGTCTATCTGGTTAGAATGCAGGCCGCCGGACAGACTTTTACCAATAAAATGATGCTGGTGAAGTAGTAATTGTTAGTTGGGTCTCGGCCTTCTTGAAAGTGTACATGAAACCTGCCTTGCTCATAAACTGAGTAAGGCAGGTTTTTCTGTTAATACGCAGTTTCGGATTCCGTTTGAGTATGATG
This sequence comes from Balneolia bacterium, assembly GCA_003566395.1. Taxonomy (GTDB): domain Bacteria; phylum Bacteroidota; class Rhodothermia; order Balneolales; family Cyclonatronaceae; genus Cyclonatronum. Next base: position 6,489 of record PXDL01000276.1, read on the forward strand.
AATTTCAGGTTCCGGAAGGATATAGAACAGATGTGCCGGTCAATTACCTGGTAATGTGTGAGCTAAAATGCGCAAACAAACTTGAGAAGGTGAGTTCGATTCTAAATCAGCGTAAATGCCTTGCCCTTACTTTACCCTGAAAAAATCCGTATCTGACACTGCTCTTTAAAATATGTGGTCAAATGGAACTAACAATTGGGTAGGATACAAATAAAGGATTTAGAGCTTGATTCAGAAATCTTTTACCTTTTGTGCGGACAAAAGGTAACCAAAAACCGCCGGGCTGGGAAAAAAATTTAGCTAAAGCGTACTACGTTCCGCTAAAAGAAACCAAAGCTCCACA
>PXDL01000181.1 GCA_003566395.1 Balneolia bacterium
AACCTGTTGGCCGGGTTGGCGGCATACTCCTACTTTCCAAAAAAACCAGCAATTAAGTATGATCCCGTTCATACGAACCAATTAAGCCTAATTTAGAATCGAACTCAGGTTATTAGAATCTTTACTCATCTAGATCTTGTGAATCATTATCAGTCTCCTCCTGGATTGCCATTTATCTTCCTTTATGTGATTTGTCTGAGGTTACGGGTCTGTAAGTTGTAAGGCTTTTAAATACTTTTCCAGGAAAACGCTTTGGCAATCGATTATCGACTCCAACGTCTGCTTCAAGCAGGAATTTGCCCGCCTCCAAGAGCACCTCTCCTTGCCAAGGGAGGTGGCCGCGAAGGGGTCGCCGGCGGTTTTAGGAACCCTTTTGTCCGCACAAAAGGTAAGAGAAGCTGAATTCGAGCTTGGGGTTACGGACTACTTCCATTGGTCGGCCCTCGGAGGCATCTCAACTTGATCGACATCGCGGCTCAGGCCAAATTCGCCGGCTCAATTAACCCGGACAGGTGACCTTCGCTTCGCTGCGTTCTATCTGTCCGGGGCTACCGATAGGTAATCCCTAACGGGATAATCCTGGCTGGCACCAAGTTCACCGGCCTTAATCTGTACTATGGTTAGCCGAAGTTCAGTTTTCAAACGCTCTGTGAGCTAATTCAGGGACGGACACTCTGATGGAGGCTACCTGAAACTGCTCAGAAGTCGTGGCATAAGCATCAGCATGGGTCGTAAAGCCCAAGATAATGCCTATGCGGAACGTATCAACGGGATTATCAAAAACGAGTACCTGTACCCGCGTGAGCTGCGTAGTTATCATCAGCTCAGGCGCTATACTCGCCAGGCGGTGACCGATTATAACACCAAACGCCATTATCTGGCTTTGGGTCGATGCTGCCCGGCAGACTTTGAAAAGCGCTGGCAAAGGGCACCTATAACCGAGCGTCCGGTAATTATAATCCGCTCAGAAAAGACCCCGAAAAAATTAACCAAAATTTTGGAGGATCCTCCAATTGTTCCAGACGGACAATATTCCTATTGTCCGTTTATTTTAAACTAATAACCAATACTAACGGTCAAGCTAATTCAGGGATCGACACGCAACACCATTCAACACTCATCATTCAAAATTGAGAGCGGAGCGACCTGCGCCATGTCATCTTCATCAACTGTTCCGGCGCAGCCGGGAATGGACAACTCGAGATATCCCATTTTTCCTGTTCAGACTGGAAAATCTGTTCGCCTGATTTTGAGGCCTCTCCCCGGGAAAGGAATTGGACTTGACCCTGATTATCGGCTAACGGCTGTTGACTACTTCCTTCCGTCCTCAGTCCTTCGACCTCAATCTTCCGTCTTAACTGACTTCATCTCCTGCATGTTTTTGCGGCACTTGACTGTAGCCCGTTAAATTAACCCCGGTTGAATGGGAAATATCCTCCGGAATTTATATCTTGAATCTGGTTGTTTCGATGTCCGGCCGGATTACAGGTCTGAACAGAAGATTGCAATCTGCGGAAGACGGCCGGTCATATTCCCGCAGCAGCGATCCTTTTCAGGGCTGAATTTCTCCTCTTAACCCTCCGTATGATATGGAATATGGTAAGTACACGGCGTTCACAGCTGCTTTGCTGCTCATTCTTGCCGGATTGCTGACGGCCTGTAACGGAAGTCCTGATGCACCCGAAATTAAAATAGGACTGGTAAGTACCGAAGGCGGTTTCAGCGACAGCGGATTCAACGAACTGGCGCATATCGGTTTCTTGAGGGCTCAGGATGAGCACACCTTCACAGCCGAGGCTTTAGAAAGCAGCTCAACCGAAGAAATCCGGGATAATATCTATAATCTTGCCGAACAGGGTTTCGATCTGATTATCACGCTTGGGTATCAGGCAGCCGAACCCGTACTCGAAGCCGCACAAGATTACCCCGATGTACAGTTTGCTCTTCTCGATCTTAAAGTTGACGATCCTCCCTCCAACCTCAGCACGTTTGTCTATCGGGTTGATCAGTCCGCTTTTCTATGCGGATTTCTGGCCGCCTGGTGGGCCGATTCCAATAATTCTGATCAAGCCGTTGTAGGATGGGTTGGCGGCCCGCCCATCACCGAGATCGAGCGGTTCAGAGTAGGTTATGCATCCGGAGTGGCGCATTACAACTACAATGCCCGAAGCAGCGTGAAAGTTATAGGAGAATATGCATCAGGTTTCCTTGACCCTGATGAAGGGCGTCGGATTGCCGGCAAGCTTATTGAAAACGGAGCATCCGTAATTTTCCCGTTTGCCGGTACTACCGGTCACGGCGCACTATCGGCGGCAAAGGAACACGGTATTTGGGGCATCGGCGTGGATCAGGATCTGTACCATACGCTTCCGGAAGTTTCCGACATTCTGCTCACCTCTAATATGAAGAAACTCGATAACACCGTTTCCGCCCTCATTAGCCGTTTTTTAGCCAATGATGACTGGGGAGGTGAACCCGTACATTTCGGAACCCTGAGCAACGGCGATGTTGATCTGGCTCCGTTTCACGACTTTGAAAGTGAGGTTCCCGATTCAATCAGACAACAGCTTAGCGACCTGCGCGAAGCGATTATAAACGGGCAGCAGCCCACCGGATGGAGCAGGTAAATTGCTCTGATTTGTTTTTTTGGAATAACCACATTCACCAATTCTGTTCCCGTCCCGTCTGTTCAGGCGGGACGGGCTTTTTCCACATCGGAAATTGTGACACTTTTTTTAGTATAATAGTTTAACATCTCGTTTAAGGGGTAAACGGGACATGCTTCCTTTCTCTATTTCATCCTGTGCTTCCAATATCCTTCTTTTCCAAAATCCGACCGCCTGTCATAATCCAATCACGAGCCCATGAAACAGCTATACATTTTCTCTTTTCTTCTGCTGCCTTTTATCTTATACAGCGGAAACTTGTCTCCGGCCACAGCACAGTGGACCGATAATCCCGACGACAATCTCGCCATTGCTTCTTTCAGCGGTGAATTGATACAGCCTAAATTTGCGCCGCATCCCGACGGCGGGGCCTACATTAGCTGGCTGGGCAATACCGGTAGTGGTTATGATGTCTATCTTCAGCGCATCGACGCCGATGGGAACCTCTTGTGGGATGAGTCCGGTCTTATTGTTGCCCAGCGCGGAGTTACTTCCACCGAAAACTACGGCCTCACCGCAGACCTGGAAGGCCGGGCGGCTCTGGCTTTCCGCGACGACCGCTTCGGTTCCTTACGCATAACGGCCGCACTTATCGACGAAAACGGCGAATTTCTGTGGGGTGAAGACGGAGTGGATATTTCCGGTGATCCCGGTTTTGTGGCTTCACCGCGCATCACGGCTGTTTCCGACGGTGGTTTTGTGGCCGGATTTACGGGTCCCGGATTTGCTTCCATCGTAAAACTTGATGCGGCCGGTACCATTTCATGGACTCATCAGGAATCGGGTTCCGTAAACCTCGCATTGTCGGACCTTGCTGCCACAGACGCCGAAGGGGAAACCGGATCTTCGGTAGCACTCTTCAGAACTCTTTCTCCCACAGCCCCCGGCCGGCTCTCGGCCCAAAAATATGATGCCGACGGAAACAGATTATGGGACCAGGACCGACTCGATGTTATGACCGACGGCTCCCTGCAGTTTGGAAATTTCCCATCGGTAGCTTCAGATCAAAACGGCGGCATGATCACAACCTGGTACCAAAGCTCCCCTTCGCTTCAGGTATTTGTACAGCAGATTGGCGCTGCCGGCGATATCCGGTTTGCGGAAGGCGGATTGGCCGTATCCCACCTCAGCTCTCAGCTTCGTACCAACCCGTCGGCAGTACATCATCTTGAAACAGACGACATTTATGTTTTCTGGCGGGAAACCGACTCCTCACAAAACCAGATCGGCCTGTATGGCCAGCGCATTACCGGCGAAGGTCAGCTTGAATGGGGTGAAAACGCGCTTCCGGTCGTACCACTGGGGTCAGATATCGGTAACATTAATACATTTATGATGGATGGAGATGCCGTTGTTGCTTACATAAGCGAGTCAGGCAGCGGGAATGACAGCATTCTGGCCTCCCGCTTCAGCAGCGACGGATCCTTTGTGTGGGATGATGAGCAGGTCGTTATCGCTTCCGGAGGATCCGATAAATTCAGGCTGGAATTCATGAACGCCTCCGATACCGAGGTTTTTCTGGTCTGGCAGGATTACCGCAACAACGAACCTGATATTTACGCACAAAACCTGAATGCCGACGGGTCCCTCGGATTGCCGGATGAAGAACCTCCCGTTCCGCAAGAACTGGTCACGTTCAGCGTGGACATGAGCGTGCAGGAACAAGCCGGCACGTTCATTCCTGAATCCGGTGACCGCATTCATGTGCTGGGTGAGTTTAACGAATGGACGGCCACTGACGACAGTGAAATGCTGCTTTTAGAAACTGAAAGCATGATTTATGAGCTTGCGTTAGTTCTGGAAGGAGAAGCCGGAAGCAGCTACGAGTACAAATTTTTCATTGAAGCCGGAGACGACCGTACCCTGCCGAACGGCGGCTGGGAGGAAGAAGTCGGACCGGGGGAAAACGGCAACCGGGTGGTAACGCTGACAGGGGAAGATCAGGAGCTTGAGGTTGTTTACTTCAACAACGAGGATGAATTTGTGTCTGTCGGTGATGAAGGTGAACACCCGGTAAAGCTTCGCCTCGAACAAAATTATCCGAATCCGTTCAATCCGGTAACCGTTATTCGTTACAGCCTCCCGCAGCGGGACCACGTGCGAATCGAAGTTTTTGATATTCAGGGCAGACAGGTCGCCCTGCTCGAAAATTCCGAACGCATCGCCGGAACGCATCAGGTCACCTTTGATGCATCCGGACTCGCCAGCGGAGTTTACATCAGCCGTCTTCAGGTCGGGAACACCGTACTAACCGGCAAAATGATGCTGATCAAGTAATAAGGACATGATTACTGGCTATTGGATAATTGTCCGTGCTCCCGAGACCCTACGTTTTTCATGTTTCATGTTCCGCGTTGCGCGTTCCAGGTTGAAAGTTGAAAGTTGCGAGCTGTAGGTTACGGGTTCAAAGTTCCAGCTCCCGGCTTTATTTAGGAAATGTAAGCCGATGCCGGCCGGAACAATTCTACATTTTGAATTCTAAATTTTACATTCCAAAGTCCCGTATCCCCCCGCTCGGGTGAACGGGGGGATGTGAGTTCCTACAGGCTCAAGGAGAATAATATCGGGACAACACGTTGTTTTATTATTTCCTCTTCCGATCCGCGGACAGGTTGCGTGTGGAGCAGCCTGAAGGATTACTCGACTTCGACTTCGGACATTTCCTGCTGTCGCCGCATTAGTTCACGGCGTATGAAATCCATGGTCCCTTCATCCTGAATACTTCGGGTGTTGAGGGCCGGTACCAGCTTTGCCTGCAGTACTATAATCAGCTCCCGCTGACGGGTTTGTTTCGATTCAAAACCGAACAGGTAGCGAAGACCGAAAAACCAGGGGGGCAGATCCTTAAGAAAAGGAATACCACGGCGCACCAACGATTCCTCAGTTTCATAAAGCCCGGCCATGGCTGTTGTTTCACCATCGAGCATAAGAATTTTGGTATTGGCCTCCTGCTTGTTGATGATCGTACTAACGGCATCCGGCTGTGCGGAGCTTCGTTCTGCACGCACATCCATGTAAATAAACTGCTTATCATCCAAATTAATTACCCAGGGGGTAACCGTCAGAATGGTACCGGTACTGAAAAACTGATCGATCACATTTCCGGCAAAATCACGCTGCTTAATGGAAAAGTCCTGACCCACCTGAATCCGGCCGGTTTCACCATCCATCACCTTAATGGTGGGGCTGGATAAAATCTCACCTTTGTTGTTGGATTCCAGCGTGTTGAGCAAAGCGTCAATCTGCCATTCTCCCGTTTCAATCATTTCGCTGATGTTCGCACTTACTTCAAACACGGGCTCTGATACACTGCCGGCAGCAAAATTGCTGACCTGTACTTTCCCGTTGCTGATGGCCGTCCAGTTAACCCCGATTTCGCGAAGAAACTGTCGGTCGCCCTGAAAAAACGTAGCTGAAATTTCGATTTCACGGGTATCCATAAAAATGGGCCGGTCCGGTTGCAAAGCTTCAGCCCTCGGGTCTTCCACCGGGCGTCCGTCTTGTGTTCGGGCCGAAATAATTTCTATTCGATCCGGGTATTCCTGAAGGGTTAGATTGTTGTAGCTTGCCACCATTTCGAGGGCGTCATACCAGTACAAGCCCGGTATGGATACACCAACATTGCCGCTGAATCCGCTTTGGTTGAGTACCACTTTGTTTTCGAAGCGTACGGCGTAATCGCTGAGAATTCTTACGGCATGATCAAAGGATAGCGAACGGTCCAGGGCTACCACCGCATCGCGGGGGGTATATTCCCGAACCGGAAGCCGGTCCTGTGCAAAAAGTTGCTCGGCAGCACACACACCGATAATCACGAGCAACACTATAGTAACTTTATAAAGGCGCATCATTGTTTTAGTTTGAGGGTTACTCGTTCTACGATACCACCTTTATTCAAAAAGAAGGTGGCTTCTTGTCTTTCAGCCGAAATTTTTTCCAGATAGCCGAGGTGTACCCGGTCGTGCAAACGTAATCTCTTCAGCTGATTGCTTTGGTCGTACAGGAAAATGGTGTCTTCGCTGATAGCCTGAAGACGTGACCGCTCCGGCTCAATCATGTTGTTCTCGTTCGCGCTCGGGTTGTGGACGAGCGGAAAGAACGGATTTCTCGGATGCCGGCCGGTAACCAAACCCGCAAATTGCGGCTCT
>PXDL01000030.1 GCA_003566395.1 Balneolia bacterium
ACCAAATGACAATTATTTTGGCTACATCCTAAATTTGCAAACAATTGATTAGCATATATTTAGATTAGAAAACGCTTTTTTTTATAAGCGCTATTTGCCCTTAAATTCAATTCTTTCTTCATATCAAGCTAACAGAAGGTTGTCAACCTTTTTATGCCTGGGCCTATACCCGTTCACATCTCACATTCAAAAAATGGAAAAACTCCGGCTCTAAAATACTTTCCGGGCGGGGGGCTTCAAAGATTGGCCGGATCAATCCGCGAAATTGACAGCTATTTACCGGACTAAACCATGCCGGCGGCGGAAGCAGAAACTATCAGAATACAGCTCAATACGTTTCATCAGTGTTCCTTCCTAAGTTGCATTCCCTTCCTTACCAGATTCCGTAACGGAGGGCGATGCCCATTGTGGTCATATCCTGATTCCGGTCGGTGAGGCTGCCCAGTGGATATTTTACAAAGAACTCGGCCGAGAGGTTGTTGCGTGTGTCGGGCAGGTGGTAGCTGAGTGAAAGGTTCAGCAGCTGAAACGGTTCAAACCGGCTGAAGGCACCTTCCCGATCGGTGGTCTCAAAATGCTCCTGGGAAAGTCGGATTACGGTCGTCTCGGTATTGGGATCGGTAATTTCTTCCGGTATCACCTGTGCGTTTCGGTCCCGGAAAGTCTGCTGGAGATAGACCAATGACGACAAGCCGCCGCTGACGTCAATCCGGCCGATACTGCCGCTGTGTACCATCAAACGAAGGTTCAGGGGGATGTCGAGCATCATCAATTCGGTGTCCTGCCGAAGCGAACTCGTTAGCGAAGTGCTTGAAGTTCCAAGGGTGGAAAAATGGGAGTTCACAAGAGTTGAAAACTCTTCGGATCGGTCAACACCGAAAGACGTGTAGCTCAGAATTCCGCCGGTTTCAACACCCAGACGATGCGTAATATTTCGGCCGTGCGTGGCGCCCAGACTGAATCCGAATCCCGGTGAAGAGTCGTCGGGCACGCGGGTGACGGCTGAGCCGATAAGGAAACGAAGGTTTTTTTTGGAGGATTGATCAGCCTGACGGGTAACCGGAATCTGGTAATCAGGTTCGCGGGTGTCCGTTGCCGAAAGATCGTGTGCAGGTAAAAAGACGATCTCACCCGGCCGATTTTCATCCACTCCCAATGGAAAAAGAGTTTGGGCACGGAATGCAAGCCTGCTGTACGAATCATATTCAGAATCAGGAGCGGTGACGTAGCCGTCTTGCCCGGTAAATTCCGGGATCAGGCCGGGTGTATGCTCTGAGGTTTCAAAATCGGCAGGACGGCGATTTCCTTCCTCGGTTGGCGAAAAGCGGAAATCCGAAAGAGGAGGACTTTCAACAAGTGAATCTTCGATGATATAAGGCTGCGGGGGCTGAGGCTCAACATGTGGGGGTTCAGGTGCAAGAGAAACATCCACACTATCACCCTGAATGAGATACCATGAAAAGGGAATTAACAGTGCGAGAAGGAGGGCGGCAGCAGAGGTGGCTCTGTACACAAGGAGGCGCTTTTGACGCTTCCGGTTGGCCGCATCGAGGCGCACCTGAAATGAGGCAAAGGCGTCCTGATCGGGTTCTTCCTGCCAGGAGCCGAAGACATCGCGCATGCGCCGGGTAAAATGTTCAGTAAACGATTTCACGGGAAGAAGACATATAGCGTTGATGGTAACGTTGCTGCAACCGCACACGGGCACGGCTCAGATGGCAGCGAGAAGTGCCGGATGCAATACCTAAAATTTCAGCGATCTCCTCATGGCTGAATCCTTCCATTTCGTGCAGGTTGAAAATCATACGCTGCAGATCGGAAAGACAGGAAAGCAGGTCGAGAATCTCATCAGGACCGAGGCTGTTTACCTGCTGTTCATCAACTTGAAGTTCCGGAATATCATCTACCGACTCTATGAGTTCAAGATAGCTGCGGGTGGAACGCCAGGCATCGAGGGCGGTGTGGATGAGTATGGTGCGAAACCAGGGGCGAAAAGCCTGATTCGGGTCGAAATCCTGAATACGTGTAAAAACCTTCATAAAACTGTCATTTACGACATGCAGGGCGTCGTCACGGTTTCGGGTGTACCGCAGCGCAACAGACATAGCATAGGCATAGTACTTTTTGTACAGTGCTTCCTGATGCGTCTGTTGATGCTGACGACATCCATCGATCAGTTTACGGTCGCTGTGCACAATGGGAGATTTTCATCACAATTCAGGCCTGAAGTTGCCGCAAGATACGTAACTGTTGAGAACGGAACAGTATGCGGGGATGGTGTACGCTGACAGTACGGAGTCTGAACGGCAAGCGCTGCATCTCTCAAAAAATATTCCCGGGGAAAGCCAATTAAGGAATGGAACGTGTCTGTAAAAACGATTCGGTCGGCTATTCGCCGACATAGGTCTTCAGGACTCTCTCCATATCATCCAGGCGGGTTGGCTTGCTGAGGTAATCGTTCATTCCGGAAGCTGCGGTTTCTTCACGCTGCCCCTGAACGATACCGGCCGTAAGCGCAATGATGGGAGTGGCGGCATCGGAATATTGGTTTCGGATGATGTCGGTCGCTTCGAGGCCGCTAAGCTCAGGCATCTGAATATCCATAAAAATAATGTCGGGAGGACACTCGTCATATTTTTCAATAGCGATCCGCCCGTCCATAGCCCGGATAAACTCAGCGCCCGGCACAAATTTACCGATCAGTTTTTCGGTAAGCACCATGTTCGCGGGATTGTCTTCGGCAATTAATACCCTGGGCTCCTGTCTTGAGGTCCACCGATGCTTCGCCGGCGATTGCGAATTCGGGCCTGAAAAATCTGCATTCGTTTCACATAGCGGTACTTCAATATCAAAACTGAAACGGCTTCCGAGTCCGGGCGTACTTTTGAGCCGGAGCCGGCTGTCCATCATAGCTAAAATGTGGTTGGAGATCGTTAGTCCGAGGCCGGTTCCGCCGAATTTCCGTGTCGTGGATCCGTCGGCCTGGGAAAAAGCGTCAAAAATGGATTCCTGTTTTTCATCAGGAATTCCGATGCCCGTATCGCTTACGCTGAACGAAATTCCGGCGATTTGTTTGCCATCTTCCGAAATACTTATCCCGTTAAGCCGGCAGGAAAGATCAATGGTACCTTTATTGGTAAACTTGACGGCATTGCTGAGCAGATTAACCAGAACCTGACGAAGCCTTACCGTATCGACCAGAACTTCAGCGGGAAGTTCGGAATCCATATTAAGACGCAATACTACATCTTTATCTGAAAGCCGGCAGGAGAACATATTCAGAACTTGTTCACACAAGCTTTTCAGGTCGTTTTTTTCAGGATGAAGCTCGAGTTTACCGGCCTCAATCTTGGAATAATCGAGTACGTCGTTGAGCAGATCAAGCAGGATTTGAGCAGACTGATAAACCGTTTTGATGTAGAGCTGCTGATCGTTTGCATCGTTGTTTTCCAGCAGTAATTCCGAAAAACCGATGATGCTGTTCAGCGGCGTGCGAATTTCATGACTCATATTTGCAAGAAATTCCGATTTGGTCCTGTTGGCTGCTTCAGCCTCTTTTCTGGATTTCTCCAGCTCCATGCGGGCCCGTACTTCTTCGTCAATATCTTGTATGGTACCGTACAACCTGACACAACTCCCGTTCCTCATTTCGGCATGAGCGATCACCCTGACCCATACTTCACGGCCTTTAGCGGTGATAATCTTGAACTCTTCATTTATCGTTTTACCATGTTCAAGAGCCTCTTTAGCCAGCCGTATCAGCTTATCCCGGTTTTTACCCTCTTTGTAAAATTGAACGATGTTTCTGCTGTCCGGATTGAAGGGTTCCTCAATTTCATGAATCTGACGGGTAACCTGAGACCAGGTGATGGTTTCGCTTTCCAGATCGATTTCCCAACCTCCAACACGCGCCACATCACTGATTTCCTGCATGATATGCTGCGTGCGGGATAGTTTTTTTGCCGCCTCAATTATACCGGGAAGGGTTCGGATGGGCCGTATTAAAACAAGATACCACAGCTTGCCGTCCTTTTTGGTCCGGACGAACCGCACCCTGCCGAGAATACGGAGCCGGGTTTCGACGATGTCGGTTACATTGGCGGCAAAGGCTGCGGACTCCTTTTCAGGTTCTTGAGAAAGAAGCTTGGCGGCCTCAAAAGCACGCTCTGCTACGCGTCTGATTACAGCGTTCTTGTTTTGGCCTGCTGCTTTTAGAGTATGCTCAAGCGCAGGATTCAGCCAATAAGCTTCAGCATCGTCGGGGTTCCACAAGCCGTAGCCGAGCACGTCATTGGCGTTCACAATGTCGAATATTCCCCTGTGTTCCTCAAAAATGCTTTTGCAGGAGTTCTTAATTTTTTCATTCATGGTATCAGGCGCATGAGCTTTGTTGTTCGCAGGAAAGGGGGGCAGATTTCCGGCTAACATTATATTAAGACTTATTAATGTATAAGTCAATGCATACCAACTAAATACAAGATTTTTCATATTTATGCACTAACCGCAATCCGGGTATAGCAGGAGGGGATTTTTACCTATTTTGGGATAATTCCATCAAATACCTTAAAACAAAAATGAAACACTCGCTTCAATTACGTGTGCAGCCTTCCACGGCCGCCAAGCCCGAAGCTCTGAAAGCGGCCGTTACAAAAAAACTCGGACTGGAACCGGAAGCCGTCACACATATTCAAATTACACGACGGTCTGTGGACGCCCGCGGACGAAATCCGGTGGTTAATCTGAAGCTGGATGTGTATCAAGACGAGCCTTTTTCGCAGGAGCCCATCACCCTGCCGGATTACCCGAATGTGGAGAACGCCCCCGAAGTATTAGTGATAGGCGCCGGACCGGCCGGACTGTTTGCCGCCCTCCGGCTTATGGAGCACGGATTACGCCCGGTTGTGCTGGAGCGGGGCAAAAACGTCAAAGACAGGATTCAGGATTTGAAGCGCCTCAATGTGCAGCATGAGGTAAACCCGGATTCCAATTACTGTTTCGGGGAGGGCGGAGCCGGGACGTATTCAGACGGCAAACTGTACACCCGCTCTAAGAAACGGGGAGATGTAAACCGGATTCTGGAATTGCTGGTCGGGTTCGGGGCCGTACGGGATATTATGGTGGAGGCCCATCCGCATATCGGCACCAATAAGCTTCCGCCCATAATTGCGCAGATGCGCAGCTGTATTGAAGCCCACGGCGGAGTGATTCATTTTAACACGCGCGTTACGGAAATGCTTGTCTCAAACGGGCGTTTTGCGGGCGTCCGTACGTTTCAGGGTGATGTGTTTCGTGCCCCGAATGCAGTTCTTGCCACCGGACATTCGGCCCGGGATATTTTCAGAATGCTGCATGAAAGCGGAATTATGATAGAGCGCAAACCGCTGGCCGTGGGCGTACGCGTGGAGCATCCACAGGCACTGATAGATACCATCCAGTATAATTGCCGCGACCGGGGGCCTTATTTGCCGCCCTCATCCTACAATATTTCGCGTCAGGTTAACGACCGGGGCGTGTATTCGTTTTGCATGTGTCCGGGCGGAGTAATTGCACCCTGTGCTACCGAGCCGGGCGAGATCGTCACCAACGGCTGGTCATCTTCCCGCAGGGCCCGCGCTACGGCCAACTCGGGCATAGTGGTTGAATTGCGTGATGAAGACTTCAGGCCGTACGAGGAGTACGGTCCGCTGGCCGCCATGCATTTTCAGCAGGCCATCGAAAAAAAGGCCTGGGAGGCAGGTGGCAAAACGCAAAAAGCACCGGCTCAGCGTCTTACAGATTTTTTAAGCGGGCGATTATCGACCGAGCTTCCCCGTACGTCCTATGCGCCCGGAATAACCTCCGCATTGCTGGGGGATGTAATGCCGGATTTTATTCACGAAGCACTTCAGCGTGGATTTAAAGCCATAGGCCGTTCCATGAAAGGTTACCTCTCGGAAGAGGCCATTGTGCATGCGCCCGAAACCCGCACGTCTTCGCCGGTGCGAATCCCCCGAAATCCGAAAACACTTGAACATGTTCAGCTTTCCGGTCTGTTTCCATGCGGGGAAGGTGCGGGGTATGCGGGGGGAATAGTGAGCGCGGCCATGGACGGCGAACGCTGCGCCGATGCAGTCTATGAATTGCTGCGGACCTAAAGGCTAAAAACAGCCCCTGAAACTCTTTATTTGCTGTTTAGGAGTAAGAAAGCTATCATAAGTTCATAAAAGTTTTGTTGTTAGAAAACGTTGTAAGATAGTTTTCGAATTTCTTCAGATCACCACAGATTCCCATATAAACGGCCCGGTCCTGCAAGAAGTCTTGAAACGGCTAAAAGGCTCGGCAGGAAATTGAGGGTACCGGCTAAAAATCGTATCCCACTATGTATAGCTTTACACCGAAACTTGCTCTTTCGCTGATCATCATCTCCGGCTTTCTGACTCTACCGACGGCTTCCGCACAAATAAACAATGACAATTCGGGTCAGGCCGGGCTTCAGAACACCGATATTATTCCGGAAGGATTCACAGACTTCGAACTCATTTCAGCCGCGCCTTACGGAAATCGTACAGGTCACGAGCTGCTGCAACTGGATAACGGCGATATTCTGCTGCTGGGTGGCCTTCAGGACGGAACAGCAAAAAATGATGTCTGGAAAACCACCGATAACGGAGAAAGCTGGGAGAGGCTCATCGGAAATGCGGGATGGGAGCCACGCAGTAATTTCGCGGCCGTGCAGCAGCCCGGAGGAAACATTTTTGTAATGGGCGG
>PXDL01000420.1 GCA_003566395.1 Balneolia bacterium
AACATTGCCGTACATTTTAGCATATTCTTTTCGATTGATTTAACCACAGATTACGGACCCGGTTACAGTCACTTTATCGAAGCCTTTTGCAAAACCGATCTTTTGAAAGGTTTATCAAAGCTTTGGTACTATCATTTTTCTGAAACATTACGATACTACATTCAGCCGGTAATAACAAGAACCGAAGGCGACCAATTGGTTGTTTTGCCATCTCTCCGAAATAAAAACAGCCGTCCCGAGTAAACGAGAAGGCTGTTTTAAATTTTAGAAACACCGGTATCCGGTTAAATCAGGCGAGTTTATTGAAATCTATGAATAGGCTTATTGTGCGGGTACTCGTGAAGAGGCATTTAAAAAATCTGCGGGATTCATGCTCCATCCGCGATATTCGTGTTTCATCCATCCATTCTGAATTTCTGAATTATCCCGTAGATAAAAGCTCCCCACCTTGCCAGGGAGGCTGTCGCAGCCGACAGGCTGACGGGGTGGTTACCGGGAGTCTGAACTTCCACCAAATTACTTTGGGGCCGGATGTACCCTCGAGTCAACTTCACCCGCCGGCAACCCCTCCGACCGCTCCGCGGCCACCTCCCCTTGGCCGGGGAGGAGCTTTTATTCCATGTGCGCCGAAGTTATTTTCAAATGAATGGAAATTTCCGGGCGGCGCGTAGTCGAAATAACGAAACAAGCTAACTTATTGTAATTTATAACCATACCATTCAAAATTCAACATTCAACATTCACAATTCATCACCATCATCCATCATCCGGCGAAAAGGATAAAGGAGGGAACCGGCTATGAGCAGGCCGGCGCCTCGGGTTTCTTTGAACAGGAAGAGGCCCCAAAACCCGGCCGCGCCGTAGGCTATTACCGTGGACCATGCCGCCCCGACGCCGTCATAAAGCGGAATCAGCCATAGATTCAGACCGATATTCAGCACCGCTGCAAACAGTCCTACTTTTACGTAGGCAGGTAATATGGAGCGAATTACATAGTATTTTTTCATCGCCTCCAGCATAAATACAAAAAACACCGACCAGATATGAATGCCCAGAATAACGGCCGAACCGGCAAAGTCATCACCAAGAAATAACAGTATAATCCACTCTCCCAGCAGCCAGACGGGAATGGCTATGCAGATTCCTCCATAAAGAAGCACCGCACATAATCTTGAAAACTGCTCGTCGAAATCGCGCTGCGAGTTCCGGAAAGCCTCCAGCATATTCGGATAGCTTGATGTCACCAGAGCCGTGGCCAGATAGATCCAGTATTCGGAAAACTGCGCTGCAATGGCGTATCGCCCAACTTCCGCATCACCCGAAAGCCAGCCGAGCATTACCTGATCCGCTTTAAACAGCATTACCGTAAAGGCAAGCCCCGCAATAGCCGGCAGGGAAGTTTTCAGGATGATGCGTTCCAGCCCGGCGCTACGCCCGCCGCCTGTATCGGCATCGGAGCTGCCTTTGTGTTCACGCCGGTAGAGCCACCAAAAACCGGCGCCGGTGAGCACCAGCTCGGCTCCGACAGCAACGGCAAACAGAACGATGCCGGCCTCATACCAGATAAGAAGCAGCTTCAGGGCCGAAATCGTAAAAAACGAGGCGGCCTGAACCGAAACCGTCCGGGCCATCTGCAGCCGGTAGAGAAACAGCAGCTCGAAACTTTCAAAAGCCCGGAAAACATTTCCAAGCCCGATAATAGCGACCATCGCCCAAATAATCTGTTCCGACGGCCTCAGTATAACCGTGACAAGCAGCGCCACCCCAAGCAGAACGATGTTCATAACGAGCATCAACCTGAATGAAGCCCTCAATACGGAAGCCGGGTCGGAAGCCGAATCCAGTCGGCGGGTGATTACATCTTTCATGCCCGGACCCGCCACGCCTATGAACAACATGATCAGCGCTACCGAGTAGCTTAGCTTTCCGTAAAGCTCCGGGCCGAGATAACGCGCTACCAGAATCCCGACGACAAATGCCACCACCATCCGCAGCATACGGTAACCGCTCATCCACGCGGACGACCTCAATACCTGCTTGTCGGTGTGCTTTGGACGCTCCATCACGCTGCCAATTCAGTCAAAGGTTGAGTTTCTGTCGCAGTCAGTTTTTCTCAAACGAGTTCTCCGATAAGCTTTTGTAAGGCTTTGAGCCGGCGTCCCGAGGTGTAAACGTTTCGGATGTCCTTCATCGCGGCTTCGGTTTCCTGTTCATCCGAGGGGAGCCGCGCCTTAACTGCCCGAACCCACTCACGGGGATCATCCGAAGATACCGTAACCGCATGACCGAGCGTAACTTCGGGCTGTGCACCCGCACCCGAGATAAATGATCTGCATCCGGCGGCGAGGGCTTCAACGGCGGTGAGTCCGAATCCTTCATGCCACGACGGCACCAGGAGTCCGGCCCCGCAGTAGTACCATTTCCAGAGTTCTTCATCGCTGACATGACCGCGTGTTTCCATGTTGTCGGGCAGATCCTTGAAAAAAAGCTCTTCCACTCCGGGAGCCGCCATGCCGAGATGAACAAAGCGGAAATCCGGCATCAGCCGTGCAATTTGTTTGATTAACTCCATTTTTTTGCGGCGGTAGTTCATCGGAACAAGACGGGCCACGGTGAGCAGCAGACGCGGATCTCGTTCGGGAAGCGGCTGAGGGTCAATCGGATGGATGTCGTGCGGAATGAGGTGGAGTTTCGGTTCCACTTTCGGACGGAATCGCAGCACATCACCGGCGGAGTAAGCGGAGTTCACCACTACGGCCCCGGCTGCATCGAGCACGGTTCGGGTTACCACTTTTTTCAGTTTGTGGGATGCGTTTCCGTATCCGATGCCGGGCACCGAAGCGGTATCGTATCCACCGCTTATTATCACAAACGGAATTCCGAGCATGCGGCAAAGAAGGGCGGGGTAGAGAGCATGAACGGAAGCAAACCAGCAGACCACCACGTCGGCCCGGCTAATCGCATTCGTCAGGCCGCCGTTAACGTGACCGCGTTCGGCGGTATTCCAGAACACAGCTTCGCCCATGGTTTCGAGGTGGCGGAGATCATCCCTCACAAAGGATGTATCAAGATTGGCGATGAGCAGAGAGGAAACGGACATGAGTTTATCGAATCAGCGGCCGGGATTTGCCGGAGGTTTTTACCTCAGTGCTTCAGATGGAAAAGAGAGGAGGATCTTGTCAGCAGCTTCGTGCTCTTTTGAACAGGATATTGTACATCGACCGGAAAAAGTAGCGGATGTCGGTGCGAATCGGGGCTTTGTCGTACTGCTGAAGGTACCGGCGCTCGGAGGCGATGATTTCCTCAAGCGTGGCGGGCATATCGGCATAGAAAGGCGGGATAAGCCCCGGTTTGTATTTGATACGCATTTGCTGCATTTCAGTCGGATAGAGGCTGAAATAGTGCCGGCTCAACGGCCGCACCCCCACAAGCTTTACGTGCCCGCATAACATATTATAGAGCATGGGCAGCTCATCCAGCCACAGTTTACGCAACACGCGTCCCCAGCTGGTAATGCGGTTATCCCCCTCGATTTTGCCCCCTTTTTTGAGCTTGTTGGCATCATACATATACTGCTGTATATATTCGGAATAGGGGTGCATCGTCCGCAGCTTGTACACTTTTATCATCTTGCCGTCTTTGCCAACCCGGTTCAGGCCTACGATGGCCCCGTAAGTCGGATTCATATCGAAACGGGGGGCATCCACTTTTCGGGCCGCAAACCAGGTTAAATAGCCCGACTCGTAGGTATCGACAACTTCAAATCCGCAGGAAACCAGCCTGCCCAGGGTTTCGGACATGGTAACAACACGATTATGCCCTTTCGTTACCGCAAAATATCCCCGTTTGATTACCGGAAGTTTGGGAAGCAGCCTTTTATAAATAAAGTCGGCGGTGTAGAGAGCATGGTTAAAGGGAGCCGGCCATTTGTTGAGCACCCGTTGTTTTCGGGCCTCTTTGGTTTCCACGCATCCGAAAAAAAATCCGCCGGTTTCCAGATGCTCGTTTACTCTCTCGAAAAACTTGTTTATAAAACGGAAATCATTAATTCTTTTATAGTTGATTACACACCTGAGTTGGTCATAATCAGCGAAATCAAGATTGGAAGGCTCTGTACTTTCAAAACGGTAGCTGTATTCATGTTCGATATCGGCGTACTGACTTATGAACAGGTTGGCCACATAGCGCTCATCTCTTACAGGCGTGTCGCGTTTGATATCCTCAATTAGTTCCAAAATTGAACAACAGCTAAGATGATGATTTTAAGTTAGTCGGCTTCGATAACAGCGTCTTTCGGCTATTTTTCCCTAATCGCTTGGAACCTGTAAATAAAACCGAAAATGAAAACAGGCGGAGATACTTCAGTTTATTCAGATATAATTGTAATAAGATATTACTAATCTTACAATTTCCCTACCTGCCGTTTCGGGCGGGATGAACTCCACCCCGCACAACCGAACATAAACTCCTGAAATTACTCTCTATACATAATTTTATTAAATTATATTAATTTATGTATATAGGTTTTTAGCCTGATATGCGTCTTAAACCTGTATGCTTGAGTTCGATTCTAAATCAGCGTAAATGTCGTTCTTCCAAAAATGATATTATTAATCGAACCCAGGTTACAGTTGGCCGTGTTTTACTTGTTCACCAGCGCATCCACCGGGGCGCTGCGCAAGCGATGAACCAGTTCAATAGACGGACGGGCATCCTGCATCGTAAACCCATTGCCGCCAAGCAGTTCTTCATATACACGTGTATGCAAATCCGTAAATCCGGTGCTGAATTCAACCTCTTCCCCGTCGATCTGAATAGAGCGAAAGGTTGTAAGTTCGTTTAGCGCGGCCTGTTCCGGCAGCCGCTCCCGGTCGATGGAAAGAATCCATTCCACATCCGCATTTTCAAGCTCAAGCTCGCCGGCCATGGTTTCCGGGCTGCTTTCGGTTACTCTGTAGCTTTTCACATCCCCGAACATCCAGATAAGCATATCAAAAAAGTGAATGCCGATATTGGTGGCCACCCCGCCTGATTTTTCCTGAACGCCTTTCCAGGAATAGCGGTACCACATTCCGCGGGAAGTGATATAATGCAGCTTAATCTGATAGCGTCGTCCCTGACTGCGTTCGGCATCTATCCTCTTTTTTAGATCGATAAGCCTCGGATGCGTACGAAGCTGAAGCACGGTAAACACCTTGTTTTCCGATTCGCTTTCCATCTCTTCCAGAGCATCAATATTCCAGGGATTAAGCACAAGCGGCTTTTCACAGAGAGCGTCCGCACCAAGACGAAGCGCCTGACGTATATGCGCGTCGTGCAGATAGTTGGGCGAACAGATGGACACATAATCAACACTGTGGTCTTTGCCTTTTCGCTTGAGTTTCTCAAGATGACGATCGTAGCGCTCAAATTCGGTAAAAAAAGACGCGTCGGGGAAATACCGGTCCAGAATACCTACCGAATCGAAAGGATCCATAGCTGCCACCAGCTCATTGCCGGTATCATAGATAGCTTTCAGGTGACGCGGGGCGATGTAGCCGGCTACACCGATTAAAGCAAATTTTTTACTCAAGGTTCGGGGTATTAGAGATGTTTGTTATTCATATCGGCGCTTTTACACTTCTCCCCAATGTATTGTTTCCCTGAACAGGACTCAAGTTAATTTAGTTGAGGAAGCGGGGTACCGGCAATTTTTGTACTTCGGCTACTTACGTTAGCCGGCCGGGTCCATATCTTCATAATGATACCCAATCTCATGCCCCATAGCGGCAATTTCTTTGATGATTGATGTATCAAACGACTGAGGCACAATCCTGAGATATTACGCCCCCCTAATCTCCATCTCGTGCTGAATCAACGCAAATGCCGGCGAATGCTCCGGGGTTTGAACCAGAAAGCCGGAACGTTCACTAAGGTTTATTTTAGCCAAAAACCCCCGCCATCAACTCACAACACCTACTCCGCTCCACCCACACAAAACAATCCGCGTTAATCCCCGCATAATCTGCGCTCCTCTGTTCCCTGTTCCCTTCCTCCCGATTCAAGCCGGGACAGCTTCCAGTCTCAGACGGATTAAATCATCTTTTTCCACTGTGGCCAAAGATGAGGTTCTTCCCTTTTCATCCATAAATTCCACTTCAGCCATGGTCGGGGAAAGATCCACAACAACGGTTCCCACGTCTCCCCTGCGCAGATTTTTTTCCGGAATATCCTTCAGCAGGGCAACTGTATGTAATTCTTTAATTATTTCCATGGTTCAAATTATGTGATAATGTAGCAAGTAACAAGTTCAGGAATATTACTGTCTGTTTTAATTATCCATATGGTTTTAACGTAAGCCGTTCTATCATTAAAAATTAACTTCAGGTCTGCGCTACATCGTTTCCCATACTCATCTTCATGACCCCAGACAATTCCGGCATGTTTGATTTTTTCCATGATCGTCTCTTTCATCCATTCAGCATCAACTTGTCTGATACCCAACTGAGATAAAAAGACCCTTGCTTTGTGTTTACCTACCGGATGATGCGGATTGAGACAGTAATCTTCTAATTTGCGGATATCTATTGATACTTTTTCAAACATCTAAGCATACCTTCAAAATGATTTGAAAGAAGGCTTTGTAAAACCGTTCTTTTGCCCGTCTTCTGCCTTGTCACAAAAATAAAATCCTTGAATAGAGTATTTTCCTGATTCTGAAACGTAACGCCTCC
>PXDL01000329.1 GCA_003566395.1 Balneolia bacterium
CCGGCACGGAACTTCGTAGTTTGGCCGGAACAATCCGTTCAATCCGCGTAATCCGCGGGACAGAAACATGCTGCCAACGGATACAGTAAGAATCAGTTTCTCCGGACAACAGTGATTGTGAATTGTGAATTTTTTCAATCAAACAATTTGCAATAACCAATAAGGGTTAAAGGATGGGTCAAATACTTCGATGGCGCATGAATTTTAAATTTTCAACTTTAAATTATCCCACCCCGTAACGACTACTCACCAAGAAAAAAAATCTGAAAGCGCTGCGCGGTTCTTCGCTTCGCTACGAATCTGAATTAATCAATTCTGAATTAACTAAAACCTCCTCGTAAGCGTAGCCGTTACTGCCGAGCGGTCGAAATCGCGGTCTGATTGCCGTTCGTCCCGAAAGTAATCTTGTTCGGCGCGGACGCTCAGGGTTCCGGCCCATCCCAGGCTTACCTCTCCCGAAATATAAAAACCGGTTCTGTTGCCACGTCCCTGCTGATTAGATAAACGCGCACCGCCCGACATGGAATAACCGCTTCCGCTTCTGTAGGTTGCACCCAGCTCCCCCGATGTAATCGTAACCCGCCGGGCATGGAAATCGGTGGATGACCAGCTGAATGAACCGCTGCCCGTAAGCTGGCGGGTGATGCGCAGCACTTCCCGCACCGATATGGTGTAGCGAGTGTATTCCATTACGGGGTTGTGTGCGCTGTTATCCTGCCAGGATGCAAAAATGCTGGTGGTACTTTGAAGCCCGGCAATCTGATAGGTATAGGAACTGGTCACGGAAACAAGAAGTGTGGTGATATCTACTCCACGGGCATCATTTTCCTGAAAATGCGGAGCTATTTGAACAGAGACCGACGGATAACCCGGGATTCGCAACCCGGCGCCAAATCCCCATGAAGTGCTTGTGGTCGTACCCTCTTTCCAGGGGATAAGGTTATCCCGGTTACGCCGGGTTTGCACATTGGCGGAAAATCTGCGGTTCCAGAAAAACTGATCGACTCTGGCCTGCCAGGAAAACAGGTCGCGCCTCAGCCAGGGATTGCCGAGGGTTCGGTAGCCGGGCCCCACCCATTCTGTGCCGGCCCTGAAGCGTGTTGACCGGAAATCTGCCCGCCCGTTGAGGTTCCAGGCGTAATCGAAGGAGGTACTCGTGTTGGGATTTAACAGCTGATCGGCTGTCCGGGGAAGTTCAAACAGGCCCGTTATCTCCGAGGCTTCCCTGTCCCGGGTGAATACCGAACCCGCAATTTCTCCGGATAGCGAGATTTTCCGTTCATACGCCACCAGGCCGCCTTTAAGTCCGGCGGCCAAGGTTTCCATCGGGCGCACACCCGCAGGGCGATTTTCCCCTGTTAAACTCGACGGGTCATCATGAACACGTACAACCGTGAGGTGGAAATGGCTTCGGTCGCTCTTGCCTGCTCCGAGCTGGCCGCCCATAACGTACCGATTAAAGCCCGGACGTCTTCCGCCGCCTGAGCGTTCGGCTCTTCCGGCCACGAATGCAAGATGCAGTGCACCCGGATCCATCACCACGGAAACACCATCCACTCGTGTACCCTCGAGGGTATAGCGGGAGTAGGACGGCACAGTCCGCCCCAGACTGATATCACTGAACCACGACAAGACCGGGACAGCCCTAAACAGCTGTGAAGGATCGGCTGAGATGGTAAATCGCTGCCGGCTTGAGCGGCCTGCCTGTGGTTCGGTCGTAAGAAACAGCGCAGCTCTGACAGGCATGCCATAGAGCCCGATATTTCCGCTGAAGCTGTAGCGGACATATTCGTTTGCAACAGCCGAACCTGCTGCGGGCCGGTTGGAATAAAATCCGGTAACCGAAGTGGTTCCGCTGAAAGTGATATCCGGTGGAGTTTCCTGCGCATACACCTCCGGCAGGGCACCGGCGGTGTACATCACCATAAAAAGCATCACCCCAAAAACCGGCCATGCCGGAATTTTATATCTCGGTTTTTCCATCCCGAACCCCCGTTCCGGTTTTGCCCGGCTGCCAAATCAGCCGTTCATCATTTTTTCGATACAGCAATCGATAATATCGCTGGTAACTTTACTGTCGAAGTAAGCGCGCATTCTCCGCTGTTCGGACGGGCTTAATCTTCCGAAGGGAACCGATCCGGTACCGTTCCAGAATTTGTCAAACTCTTCGTCCAGTATTTCCTGAAGGGATTTACCGGCCCATCCTTCAGGGTCGCAGCTTACCCCGTAGTTGTCGATCGCGTTTTGAGCCGGTTCGCGAAGCCGTTCTGCTATAGCCTCGATTGCTCCGAGGGCTTCATTGTAGGCCGTAGCGTAGAAGCCGATGATATCACCGAAGCCCGGAACACGGCCGGCCAGTTCTTCTGCAATTCCCATCACTTCTCCGAATGCTTTAGCTCTCGCCTCGGGATCGTCGGTATCGATACCGCGGAGAAGCGTTAAAATCCGCTCCACCTGGTCCTTCACTTCCCTCACTTTGTCGATGTATTCCTTAAGCTGATCCACCTCGTCTATCAAATCTTCAGGGAATTCATCCACAATTTCGGCAGCTCCCCAGAGCGAATCCCAGATTCTGCCGATTATACCCTGCTCTTCCTCTTCATTGGCGATACGGTACTCTTCAAGAATCCGTAAGCATTCAGCTTTTTCGCGCAGGAGCTGCTGTTCGGCACGGGCGCGGGCCAGCCTGCGCAGGTATTCTATTGTGTTGTCTATGTCGCCGCTTATCCTGCGACCTTCCCGCTGCCCGTTGCCTGCTTTTCGGGATGCATCGCTTATGGCCCCGCCTGCTTCATCCGCTACGCCTTCGGCTTCTCCGGCAAGATCGCCCAGCTCTCCGGCCCTGCGTTCTTTTTCCTCACGCTCCAGGTCTATTTCTTCGGATGCTTCTTCCACTTCGTCGGCATCGCTGAGTGGTGACGGCGGAGTAATGTCACCATAGTCTTCAAGACCGCGCCTCAGCCGTTCAAGCAGGCGCTCCAATTCGGCAATCTTTCTTTCCGCTTCTCTTTGCGAATCCCGGGCTTCCCTGAGTCTTACACGAAGCTCTTCAATACGGTCCTCAATTTCACTAATTGCATCATCTTTCTCTGAGCGGTCATCTCCGTGTACCGGTTCTCTGCGCAGTTCGCCGAGTTCTTCTTCCAGCTCGCGAATTTTTTCCTCAAGGTCGGTTACAGCCGAGCCGCTTCTTCCCGCATTCCCTTTAAGCCGCTCAAGATCGGCCATAAGCTGTGCCAGTCTCGCTCTCAGGATTGCTTCCGCCCGTGAGGTTTTATCAGCATGGTCGCCGTACTGTTCATCGAGATCGCGCAGAGCCTCCTGGAAGTCCACGCAGGCTTCCATCACGCGGTTATACCGGTACCGGTATTCATGGATGTCGGTCACATCGTAGCAATCGCGCAGTTCTTCCAGCATCTGATCAATCAGATCATTCAGCATATCGGCTGTGGCCTGATGATGAGGAACCGCGGCCGCTGCCCCATGTTTGGAAACCGACTCGGGATCGGCAAAACCACTCTCTTTGCCCGTTGCGTTGAACCCGTTGGAAAGCCGTGCCGAAGCGCGTGTTATCTGCCGACGAGTGTCTGACATATTTCGCAGAAAATCGTTCCGCTCCCTACGGGCTTCGCGTCGCTCTCTGGAATCAGGACCGTACGCACCGGTAGCATTATGACCAAAAATCTTGGTCATGCCGCTGTTGCCATACTTTGCATTGCCGAATCCGGACGGACCTGTAAACTGACCAAAACTTCTTCCACCGGATGCAAATGTCTGCGCGCGTCCGCAGGCCATATTCATTATTTGTGATGCATTTCCGGCGTTGTTGAAATCCTCTATGGCCTGATCCAGCTCCGCCTGCGCATCCTTGAGCTCATCAAGCAAATCCATGGCGGCTGATCTATCAAAATGGTTATCGGCCTCATCCTGCAATGCCTCCTGATCGCCTGGTTGTTTGATGTTTGCTTTCCAGTCGGCCAGTTTTGCGAAAAGATCGCGCAGGCAGTCTTCCATCTGCACAAATACCGGCGGCACCGGCATAATCATACCTTCACAATCTATACACGGAAAATTATCGAACATGAAGGCGAACAATTCCTCCCATTCCACTTCCAGACCGCACAAGTTGTCTTTTATCTGATTGAAGAGATCCATCACATCTGCAAGAGCGTCGGCAGCTTCCTGGGCGGCATCTTCATGCGCATCCTCTAAATCAGAAATTTGATCATCCAGGGAGGAGGTCAGCCGGTCGTAATGGTCGTTCACCCGGTCCAGCCTGTCCTGAAGCCGGTTCATATCGGCCTGCAGCCTGTTTTCAAACCGGCGCTGCGCCACTCTCGATGCGCTTTCGAAACGGCGCTGCTTGGCCGCCTGTGTACCACCTACCGAAGCATTGGCCACATAACGATCGTGGAATTGCTGCTCCCACTCATCTTCGCAGGCGTCGGCTTCAGCCTGCATGGCATCCATTTCGGCCTGAATGGAATTAGTTGCATGGTCGGCAAATTCCTGAAGCTGATCCCGCATCTCGTTGGCCGCATCCAGCTGACCCTGAAGCGCATCGGCCTGCATCTGCTTATCCTGATAATCGCTGAGCGCGGCCAGCAGTTCGTCCATCAACGCGTGCTTATCGTCGCAGATGTCGTCTTTGATGGCTTCAACCTTGCTGTTGATCTGACCCTTTATGTCGCTTGTAGCGCAGGGCAACCCGGTTGCTTCAGCGAATGTTGACACCAATACATTCGACTCCATCACCTCTCCGTCCGCACCGGTCCGCGAAACCTGAGCCGCATACAAACCGGGCTGAAGCCCCTGCTCCGTACTGCTTACCTGTACCGAACGGTTCTGCGTTGACGGGACCTCAAAAACCGTCGGATTCTGCGCGATTGCGTCTCCGGGATGGGTGTCTTCATCAACCATTACCATTCTGAAGGAATAATATGCGCCCTCAGGCAGACTTTCCGGGTAGCGCTCATCCTGCCAGCTGTAGGTTGAAATGATGTCCGGAGCCTCACCATCTTCCGGTTCGGTTTGGGTCTGTTCTTCGGTCAGGGTGATGACATCCGGGCCGGCATCAGTCTCCGCATCATAATAAAACATCACCGGTTCCGATGCGATAATTTCAAATCCGCCTATGGTCCCGACTACCTGCACCACATAGCCCGCCGGTTCGAGGGAGGGCGCGTCCACCGGATACTGAACTATCGTTTCCGTTATACCTTCCTGCCCGAACCACACCGGATTCGTAGCTATAGCCTCAGCCGGTGACTGTCCCTGCTCAAGCTGATAAATCTGAAGCATGTACGCCAGTGTGGGCGGGGATGCATCCAGCCATGAAAAAACCGGATACGGATCAAACACCTGATCACCGTCGGCGGGTACAATTATCTCCGGAGGGTTGGCCGGATCCACCATCACCTCGATGCAGTCTTCGGCAAGTATGTCGCCTGTTTCGGCCATAACCAGCTCGGCACAGTAGAGATAGGAGCCCGCCGGAGCGCCGCCGGTGCGCAGCACGATTTCCTCATAGCGCGAATCCAGGGTTTGGATATCTATCGGTTCTGCGTCGCGGGCTGAAAGCAGCATCATCACCGGACCGGACTCAAATCCGAATTCCGCAGTATAGGCTTCCAGCACAAGGCCGTCGGCTTCGGAATGGACCACCGCCCGAATCTGAACCGCTGCCGGAGTTTCGGAAAATCCGCTAAGTGAGATTTGCCACAAATCTGCCACCTCAAGCTGGTTTGGAGGCGGAGCAATAATTTCCAGCTGGATTTCATGCTGGGCAAAAAGATTAGCAGCAGACAACCACCACAGCAGAGCGAAGGTAAACAGACGTTTCATAGGCAATCCCCGGATTTAATAACCATCATTCGTTACCAAACATAAGCGCAACTGTAAATCTACGTAAATTTTTGCAGGTTTAAAAAACCAAGCACATGAACAGCATATCTTTACAGCTTTACATAGTGGTTTTAAGCTATATTAGGGAGGACAATTGACGGCCAGTAGAAGGCTTTGAAAAACCAGGAGTTTTGGTCGTATTCAACACCGGAGCAAAAAATGAAACCGCAGCATAGCTCATCTATTCGAGGATTTTATTTTTATGCGACAAGGCAGAAGATGGGCTAAAGAACGGTTATATAAAGCCTTCCAATAGTTCAATAGGCGATTACCAATGAGGATATTGGGATAATCAAATGCTTCGTTGGTGCATAAGTTGTGAGCTTACCCTTCAAAAAGTCTATTTTTGAGAGTTTTCACGCCTCTTCATTTTAAATTAAGCCCATTCTTTGCTGAAATTGTCTTTTTGGAGCCGTCTCATTTTTTAAATTGAAATTGCCCCACCCCGTATGGACCTATCACCAATAAAAAATTCTGATCGCCGAGTTAAACCGTTAGCCATCACCCTCGAAAAAAATCAGAGTAAACCCGCCAAATCCGCGTCACCTGCGTTCTACCCTGATTTTTTTTGCATTCAGGGATTCAGTTTCCAGTCCATTGAGAACGCCCGATTCACATCCGTGATCGGTACGGACTTATGCTTCAACTTCCTTCAGACCGTCCAGTACCCACGGCATCAGCTCCGATACCGTAGGGTGAACCAGCACGACACGGCGATACTCTTTACAGGGAATGTTGCTGTGCATAATGGATGCAAACATATTGATGATCTCATCCCCGCCCGGGCCCAGAACGGCCGCTCCG
>PXDL01000475.1 GCA_003566395.1 Balneolia bacterium
AGATGTTCCAGAAAGATTATCGAACTCTGTTTGGTAAGGATGTCCCCGAGCCCCGAACTTTCAATGGCGTAACTCGTATCGCCATGCATCAGGCGGAACTCCGAATCTTGGAACCCACCCTGGGTGGTTTCGGGCTTTCGGGTGACAAGGTCATTCCAGATCGTGTGATTAATGCCCCGCTGGGGAAGCTTACCCACTTCATCGCCGCCTACTTCTCAGGAGATGGGTGGACAGATAGGATGGGTATGCACATCACTTCGAAGTCTGAACAAGTTTGCAGAGCGTTCAAGCGCATGCTCCTTCGGTTCGGTGTTCTGTCTACCGTTCACAGCAGGAGTACAAACGAGGAAACCTACTGGACCGTTTCGGTGTGTTCGCGACCAGACGTAGAAAGCCTTTCGTTTGCGATTACTCCATACGTTACGGAGTACAAGAGGTCCCAGATGCGTCGCTTTGATAGAAATAGAACTAAGGCGGGTCACCTTGGAGTTCCTGGGTCAATCTTCGCCGAGGAAGTAGCTAGGCGCGCACTGGTAACTGGTCGGTCTATGCGCAACCTCGGTGTCGATAGCGGGTCAGAACTCAGTAGGGGGATGATTTCCAAAGCGCATATCGCAAGCAGGGTTTTCTCTGAGAAGCTACACGACATAGAGCGTGGCGATCTTATTTGGGATGTCATCGAGTCAATCGAGTACGTTGGAGAGAAGGAGTGCTATGACTTCTCTATGGCAGACGAGAGCAGTCCATACGCCGTAGTCGAGGATGTTCTTACCCACAACTCCATCGGCAAGAAGCAGATGGATAAGATTGGTCTGTTCCGTGAGAAGTTTGTAGAAGGTTGCCGCAATACTCACAATGTGGATGCGAAGTTGGCAAATAAGATTTACTCAGACATTGAGTACTTCGGTGGTTATGGTTTCAACCTGGCTCACGCAGCTTCCTACGCTATGGTCAGTTACATCACGGCATACCTTAAGTTCAACTATCCAGCTGAGTACATGGCTGCACTACTGACTTCAGTAGACAACAAAGAGAAGGCAGGCCCTTACCTCAACGAGTGTCGCAACATGGGCATCAATGTGTTGCCTCCGTCTATCAATAAGTCATTCTCCGAGTTCAAGGTAGAATCCGACGACACAATCCTGTTCGGACTAAACTCCATCAATGGCATTGGGCCTGCTGTTGTCCGTGCAATCATGGACTCTCGTACCGAAGAGCCATACACAAGTGTCTATGATTTCATGCGGCGAACTAACCCTGATGTGCTGAATAAGGCGACACTAGAACACCTATTCAGTTCGGGGGCATTTGATGAATTAGTTCCAGAGCAAGAAGATTCACCAATCAGTCGTGACCAGAAGATGGACATGCTAGATGCAGAACGAGATGAGCTGGGCCTCTACATCACAGAGCATCCCCTGGTAGGTGTGTGGCACACTATTGAGTCAAACCTCACTACATCCATAGATGGGCTTGAAGAAGCATCTGATGGAGAGACTGTTTCTGTAGGCGGGATTCTTGCGAAGGTCACATCTAAGACCACACGCAAGGGCGACAAGATGTTCGTCTTAACGCTAGAAGACATGACCGGGAACGTAGAAGTATTGGTGTTTCCTAGAGCAGTTGGTGACCACAAGTTCAACGAAGGAGATATTGTAGTCATCACCGGACGGGTTTCTCAGGAGGGAGATGATGAACACGTCATCAGTAAGGTATTCTTTTCCAGTATGTCGAAGCCGCAAGTGCCGCAGTTCGGGTCTGGTGAGCCGCTCATTTTGGGTCTGACAGCTAAGCCTGACTATGGTATTATCAAGAGGATGAAAGAGTTGATACATAAGCACCCAGGCGATTGCCCGGTTTACATCAACTACAACGAAGAGGATGGCACTACAATCTCTCTAAGATTTAAGAGACCAGCCAACCGTAAAATCCAAGAAGAGCTACAGATGCTAGGAAGGACAGTGTCACATGTATAAGTTGTGTCCTAATTGTGATGTAGAAAAATCTCATGAGAATTTCAACAAGGACAAATCTAAACGTGATGGCTTTTGTTCCTGGTGTCGAGAGTGTTCTTCTACTCGGGCCTCCGAGTGGCGTAAGAAAAACGCGGCAAGAAATTTAGAACTCAAACGTAATTGGCAGAAAAAGAATAGAGGCAAGATTAATCAAGAAAATAAAGAAGCAGCAGCAAAGATTAAAACAAAAGTTATAGATTTCTTTGGCGGCTGCTGCAAATTGTGTGGCGGGATAGAAAATCTTACTCTTGATCACCCAAATAAAGATGGGTTGCGACACAGAGAAGAGATAAATGTCGGAGCTGGATTACCTTTCTATCGATTCTTGCTAAAAAATAACTTCGATACAAATGTATATGATATACGAGTTCTGTGCAATGTATGTCATGGGATTGCTGATAGGGATATGAGTTGTATTTTATCCGAATCGCAAGTAAAATCAATTAGAGAAAGATACACTACAGAAGATATATCCCAGCGAAAGTTGGCAGAAGAATTCGAAGTAAGCGTAGGCACAATCAATCAGGTATTGCATCACAAACTATGGAGAACAGTATGACCTATTCAGGTTCTAAATGGGAAAACCCGAGTACTTTGCCATGTTGGAGTACGTGTAGTTCATGCTTCCGTTGTGAAGACAAGGGAAAGTATGCAAAGTGTAATCGCTGCAGCGGACGACACGACACCGATGCTCAACGAGACCCTTACGATATTGATGATCGTTGTCGGTGCAAGGAGGGCATCCTCCAATACCGCCTGCAGACAGGGCAAATGATTCAGCGCAGGTTCTATTCAGACCCATTCGCTGGCAAAGTTGTCACGGATTCTGTGGACCAGGATGAGATTGAATGGAACCAGTACGTAGACGAGCAGCGCGAAAGAATGGATGACCCGAATTTTGATCCTATCCAGTTTGATGATGGCACCTCAACTAAGGACTTCATCGACAGAGCAAGGAGAGGCAATGGCGCTGCCTGAGAATGTCGAGCATTATGCAATACCAATGGAGAGAGTAAAGCTTGAAGTCCACACTCAACCGAACGGCAACAAGAACTATTGGTTGTTCTCTTCGGTCGCAGCTATAGAACTGATGAAGGAAGATATAGGTGAACTTGGCCAGTTACTGGTCAGTTATGACGAAGAAGAAATCAATAGAAGTAAGCTCAGGATGAAGCGGGCTTTCTGGGTACTATGTCCCCTAGTGTTCATTTTTGTCGGATACATGATAGGAGTAAGCTGATGCACACAGATGACGATTTCATGGAGATGGGTTCACTCATCCCCCTTAAGGATGGGTGGTACCTAGACACTGAAACCAACACTAAGTTTCGTCTTGACGAGGATGGCAACCCGGTAGATGCGCTTGGCCTTCCGGCATTCGAGGAGTTGTTCGGAGGCGATGATGTGTCAGGCCTATAAGCATCAGGATTTGAAGCTTGGTGATGACCATAGGTGGAGTTGCAAAACTTGTGGTCGCCATTGGGAGTACGGTAGTATTCCCTTGATAATGTTGGAGCAATAGATGAAACTGCAGACGTTGGACGATTTAGATGAATTGGATAAGCTCGCACTCATAAATATGTCTTACTCACGACTCGACTCTTACGAGATGTGCCCTTCCAAGTACTACTTCACCTATGTGCAGAAAGAGGAGAGAGTCTTTGGCCCTGCTGCCTCTTTGGGGAACGTGGTACACGGTGTGCTCGAGGATACTGTCGGGGACACATTGGTTTACGAGGACATGTTGGTTCGTATGGACCATCACCTTGAGATCTACGACCCCGACAAGCTTATTGATGAAGAGCTGTTGCGGGCTGGGCGGCAAATGATTCAAGAATTCGTGGACAGACACGAAGAAGATGAGTTTGACATCATCGGTAAGGAGAAAGAGTTCGACCTTATCATTGGTTCGGCTCTTGTCCGTGGCTTTATCGACCTCGTGACACGAGAGAAGGATGGAACCATTCGTATCACCGACTACAAGGCACAACCCCTCGATGCTCCGATCCTTACTCCCCATGGTTGGCGTCGAATGAGGGATATCAAGGAGGGAGATGAAGTTATCGGCAGTAACGGAAGTAAGGTTAATGTGGTGGGGGTATACCCACAAGGGGTTGTGCCCGCATATCGAGTAACTTTTACTGATGGGACCTCTACGGTTTGTTCTGATTCCCATCTTTGGCAAGCGAGTGACATGAATAAGCCTATGGAGGTGTTATCCACAACTGAGATTCTTGCTCGGGGTTTGCGACGGGGCTCGAACTATAAATTTGCGATACCTACTGTTGCTCCCGTTGAGTTCGACAAGCAGGCTGAGCTTCCTATTGATCCTTATGTGATGGGAGTCATTCTTGGTGATGGTGGGACAACATCTGGTCGGATTAAAATCCATGCAGAGGATCAAGAGATTTTAGATCGTGTAGCAGAGTCTCTACCAGAAGGGTTGCGTCTTGTTCTGGATGAGGAAAAGGTTTATAGAATCGCATCAATCTCCCAGCGCAACCATCACAAGCAAGCTCTTGACGCCTACGGGCTCACGGGATGTCGTTCATGGGAGAAATTTATCCCAGAAGAGTATCTGCGTGCCTCGGTTGAGGATCGCTACGCACTTCTTCAAGGGCTTATGGATACGGATGGCGGAACGTCCACCCGTACTACTTTTGTGACCACATCTCCAAGGTTGCGTGACGGTATTGTAGAGTTATTGCGTTCACTTGGGGGGCTTCCAAGGTGGTCTGAGCACGAATCATATTATCGTAAGGGTGAAGAGAAGATTGTGTGTCGGACCAAATATATTGTGAATACGTGCATTAAGGTAAATCCGTTTTATCTCCCCAGAAAGCGAGCGGGGTTTAAGGAGCGTAAGTATAACGATGCCCGCCGGATTAAAAGTATTGAGCGTATCCCTGATGTTGAAATGCAATGCATTCGTGTGGAGAATCAAGACGGACTCTATATAACGAATGATTACATTGTGACGCATAATAGTGGGAAGTGGGAGGTGGCAGCCAAGAACATCCATTCGAACCTACAGGTGGGACTGTATTCGCTAGCCGCATCAATCATGTACCCGGACACTCCTATCTATGCGGAGTTGTACTACCTGAGGTCTGGTCGCCGCAAGGGGCATCTTTTCACACCAGAAGATATGGAAGGTGTCTACGAGACAGTACTAGAGAAAGTGAATACTATTCTTGATGACAGGAACTTCACTGCCACCGAAGATAGGCGTCCGTGTACTTTTTGTGATTTCGCCAAGACCAAAGCTTGCAAAACCGGTGCCGCACGCATGAGGCGCAGATGAGGCATCTACCAGAGAGGGGATGTGCAATCATCTATATCAATATGTATGGATTGGCTTGTCGTAGTCATGACATTTGGCTGGGCATTGATGGGCTGGAGTCGAGAGGGAGGCATAAAAATAAACCTTCTGAGGTTCGAAAATGAAAATTAATCCTCTGGTATTCAAGAAGAAAGAACAGTTGCTCAAAGATGTTTATGAGGCCTCGTGTTGCGCTGCCCATAGAGACAACATAATTGACCTCTTAGGGGAATGTGATCACACTCATCCCTGGGAAGATTAGACAAGCGGAAGGAGCGCACAGTGAACAAGGCACCAGGCGTCGACCGGGACAACGAGCAGCACCGTGTCACCGCTCTCTCCCCCGAGCTTGTCGAAGCCCTCGATGAGGGCGGTGTGGTGCTATCCACCGCTCAGCAGAAGCAGCTTGCCGAGCATGAAGCCTCCCTGCTGGGGATGACCCTTCCGCAGGCCGCGACCCGGGCCGCGAACGGTGGTCTTCCCCGCACCCCGGTCGGCTACGAACTCACCGATATGATCCGGCACCTGCGCCTGGCCTGACCCCCGATTCCGTCGGATAGACCTCCCCGCCGCCCGATAGCGGACACTGAACCACGAACGAACCCCCGCCGTCCTGGCAGGGGTTCGTTGCTATGTCCTATGCGGCTACCCAACGCGGTCTACACCCATTTGCCGAACTGCCTATATTGGAGGGGGCTTTTCTTTTGGTTCATACCCAAGAATCTTCGGGGATGTCCACATCCGGTAGTGGTAGCGGTTGGCTCCACTCTACGAGGTCTTCATCGGCGTGTGCGATTGCCTCCTCCTCAGAGAGGCCATCTACCATATATCTGACTACCTGGCCACGGTGGTACTTGTTGGATGGACTTTTCTCACCAAACATCGGAACTCCTGTTGTTGTCGCGATGCTTGAACAGTAGCACAGTGGGGGGGTGAGGGTGCAACTTTTTGACAACTTTTTTTCTGTTCGCTACACTAAACATGTACAGTGTTATCTAAACTTTTATGAAGGTGGCTAATGCCTACTAGATGGACTGAAGACGAGGACCATTACCTCTTAGCAAATTTCTACAATCATGAACCAGCTTTCTTGGCATCTGTTCTGGAGCGCTCTGAGTCGGCAATCGAGAAGCATTTCCGTGACCTTCAGCAGAGAGAAGCAGAGAAGCCTCCGGCAGAGTTAGAGTATTTTTTAAGCAAATCCAAGCGCGTTGAGCCAAAGAGACTTCGCAAAAAAAAGGGTTCGATAGAGACCCAAAAGCTTAGTGAGTTTAAAGGCAGGGGCAATGCTTATGCCCATACTAAGTCAGGCTACCGAGCTGATTTGGGTATTAATGTCAGGTCGGGCTGGGAGGCCAACCTGCT
>PXDL01000066.1 GCA_003566395.1 Balneolia bacterium
AATTACCGCTAAGGTTACGGAAAACCGTATTTACCGGCATTGGGATCGTTGGCTGACCGAAGGGTTGTATCCCCGAATTTTTAAAACAAATCTGGATGGAGATGTCACTGACCTTATGCCCGACTCCCGGCGTTTTTTTGCGATGATGGGCGCGCCTTCCTACGATATTTCCCCGGACGGTTCTGAAATTGCCGTGTCTGCGAATACTCAATCACCACCCTATGAATACCTCAACTATGATATCATCCTGATCCATACTGACGGCTCCGGGGAAAAGCGCAACATCACCGAACACAATCCGGCCAACGATCTGAATCCTGTTTACAGCCCGGATGGTCGATACATCATGTACGGGAAGCAAACCCGCACCGATTTCTATGCCGATAATGTACGTCTTGTACGGTACGACCGGAACATCGATTCCCGTGAGGTGGTTACCGAAGATATCGACATGAGTTTTTCCAACTGGACCTGGAGTGAAGACGGGCGCACGATGTTTTTTCATGCACAGGACCGCGGCATGACCAGCCTGTTTTCAATTCCTTCGTCTGGCGGAGAAGTTTTTGAAGTCTGGAGAGGCGGATCAAGCGGAGCGCCTCAGCTTGCAGACGGGAATCGTGTTGTGTTCACCAACTCCACATTTTCAAGGCCGGATGAAATTTTCAGCGTGAGCCGGAGCGGGGGAGACATTCGTCAGCTGACTTCTTTTAACGACCAGAGGTTGGCCGGGTTGAATATGGGTGAGGTGAAAAATGTGACCTATACCGGAGCAGATGATGCCGAAGTGCAAATGTTCATCGTCTATCCCCCCGATTTCGATGAATCTCAGGAATACCCGCTGGTGCTGATGATTCACGGAGGTCCGCACGGCATTTTCGGGGATCAGTTTCACTACCGATGGAACGCACACCTCTTCGCAAAACCGGGCTACGTGGTGGCGCTTCCCAATTTTCACGGTTCAACCAGTTTCGGGCAGGAATTTGCCGAATCCATTCACGGTGCGCATTCAGAACTTCCGTTTCGCGATATCATGAAGGCAACCGATTTCATGATCGACCGCGGATATATTGATGAAAGCCGCATGGCTGCAACCGGAGGAAGTTACGGAGGGTACATGGTGAGCTGGATTGCCGGCCATACCGACCGCTATGCCGCACTGGTGAATCATGCAGGTGTCTATAATATAATGGGTCAATTTGCCTCCGACGTTACCGCTCACCGCGTGGCTGCCTACAGCGGCGCCCCATGGGACGGACTTGAGGATATGCTCGAATGGAACCCGGCATTGTATGCCGAAAATTTCACCACACCTATGCTCATCATACATGGTGAACAGGATTTTCGTGTACCCGTACTTCAGGGGCTTGAAGTTTACGGCGTGTACAAAGGCAAAGGCCTGGATGCCCGTCTGGTCTATTTCCCCGACGAAAACCACTGGATTCTGCGCGCCAACAACTCCATCTTCTGGTACGAAGAACTCCATAACTGGCTCTCCCGCTATCTCGACTAAGTATAACAGGTCTTCAAAAAATGATTTGACCCTTTTTTATTCTGTTAAATTTCTGAATCTATTTCTCAATCCCTGATTTACTAACTATGAAATTAAATCACAAAGTTGTTCTGCTGATAAGTACGTTTGTCGTGCTGGTTCAGGCTTGTTCACCGGCCAAAGAAACCGTTATTGAACGTGAAATCATTACCGAGGAGCGAATTGTAGATCGTCTGCCGCAGTTTGATGAAGAGCGTTACGAACGTGCAGCCGCAATGACGAGCCGGAATGTTTCGGGCCTCGTGTATCGAACGTCGGTAAACGCAGAATGGATAAGCGATTCGGTATTCTGGTACCGGGTTAACGCGCCGGAAGGTACCGAATATAAGCTTGTAAATGCTGAAGCACTTGAGTCGCGCCCGCTTTTCGACCGTGAGCGTCTCGCCTCAGAGCTGGCTGCAGCTAAAGAGGATTCCGGGCTTGAACCTGAAGATCTGCATCTGAGCAGAATAGAGCTTGACGAATCGGCAACCCGCATGAATTTCCATTACATGGATAGTGCGTGGACGGTGAATCTTGATACCTATTCGCTTGAACGTGTTACCGACGACCGGGCAAAGCGCCCCTCGGCTTCGTTGCTTTCACCGGATGAAAAATATGCCGCTTATATTCAGGATCATAACCTCTGGGTGAGGAATATGGAAACCGGAGAGGACATCCGGCTTACCAGCGACGGCACCTACCGCTTCGGCTATGCTACCGACTCCCAGGGCTGGACCAACTCCGATCGTCCTATTTTGAAATGGTCCGGAACCGGTCACATGATTGCCACTTATCAGCTTGATGAGCGAAAAGTTGGAGACATGCACCTGCTTCGAACCGCAGACGAGCGCCCTGAAGTGGTTTCCTGGCCGTACGCTCTTCCCGGAGATGAGGAGGTTCCGATGCATCACCGTGTTGTAATCGACGTGGAAAACCGTGAGTTGCTGCGTTTGAACAGCGGACCCTATCATCAGCGGACCTCCAACTGCTGCGGGCTTACACGCGGCAGCGACTGGGCCGACAACAGTTTCGTGGATGAGAACCGTAAGCTGGCCTATGTATCCACATCCCGCGATTATAAAGAAGTGACGCTTAAAATTGCTGATCTTGAAACCGGTGAAGTGCGGGAAGTTTATTCGGAAAGAGATGAGAAATTCATCGAAACCAATCTCAATTCAAGAGGTGTGCCTAACTGGCGCGTTTTCTATGATGAAGGTGTCTTTGTATGGTTCAGCCGCCAATCGGATTGGGGCCATCTCTATCTGCATGATTTGGAAACCGGTGAGCGGCTGAACAGCATCACCGAAGGCGAATGGAATGTATCCGATATTCTGGCCGTAGATCAGGCTGACCAGCGAATCTGGTTTACAGCGGTAGGCATGAATCCGGACCGTGATCCGTATCAGGAATATGTGTATTCGGTGAAATGGGACGGCAGCGGTTTGAAGCTCCATACCCCGGATGAAGGCCACCACAGCGTCACTAAATCACCGGGCGGCCGTTTTTTTGTGGATACATACTCAACAGTTGAAAGCGCGCCGGTAACCGTGTTGCGTGATGAGTTCGGAGAAGTTTTGATGAAGCTTGAAGAAGCCGATCTGAGCCGCTTGTTTGAAGCAGGCTGGAATTTCCCGGAGCCCTTTACCGCAAAAGCCCGCGACGGGGAAACCGACATCTACGGCCTGATATTTAAACCTTCCGATTTTGATCCGGAGAAAAGCTATCCGATTATCAACTCCATTTATCCCGGGCCGCAAATCGGTAGTGTGGGTACACGGGGTTTTGCAACCACAAGGCGCGGGCAGGCGCAGGCACTGGCTGAACTTGGATTTATCGTTGTTCAGGTTGATGCCCTCGGTACGCCCATGCGGTCCCGTTCTTTTCATACCGCGTATTATGGAGATATGAGCGATAACGGGCTTCCCGATCAGATTGCGGCTATGAAGCAGCTTGCCGAACGTCATCATTATATAGATATCGAAAGGGCCGGAATGTACGGCCACTCGGGAGGCGGATTTGCGACAGCTGCTGCGCTTCTCAACTATCCGGAGTTTTTCAAAGTCGGTGTGGCCGGTGCGGGTAATATGGATAACCGCGGATACACCTTTTACTGGGGAGAGAAATTCCAGGGCCCGTTTGAAGAATTTGAAGACGGAACCGACAGCTTCACCAATCAGGCGCTGCAGCTTCAGGTCGAAAACCTCAAAGGCAAGCTTCTTATTTCGTACGGCACGATGGATAACAACGTGAACCCCAATACCACGCGTCAGTTAATCGATGCACTTATTGAGCACAATAAAGATTTCGACCTTATTGTAATGCCCAACCGCAACCACGGCTACGCCAACGAGCCGTACAAACTACGCCGTACCTGGGACTACTTTGTGAGGCACCTTCTCAACATGGAGCCGCCTAAAGAATTCGAGCTATAACATACGGTAGTAATTTTTTGTTGACGAAATTTTTTTGAACTAACACCCGGCCATGTAGATGAGCCGGGGGTTTTTGCTTAAGGGTGAAAAAGGCGTCGTCACTTTTTTGCCGTTGGTTGAGAGCTTAACCGCTCCGGCTAAAAAAACGGGTTCGCAAATCCTTCTGTGAGACCTTCAATCGTATATAATTGTAAATTAGGCAGAAGTTTGCACAATCGTTTTGAAAACCTCCTATGCTTTATGTATCGTTCTGAAGCAAGCCGTACGGCAGGATTTCCAAAGCACCGAAGTTGACCGTCATTTCCTAAATTGAAACACGATATTCCGGCCGCTCAACTTAAATGAGTAAGATACGGTGCCCGGTACGGCCTTTCGCACATATGAAATTTCAGTTTTTTCACACTTTCAATCTGTAACCATGCTCGATACCACGCTCATCGCACAGCTAAAAGAACGTGCCATACACTATCACAAAGACATGATTTCCTGGCGGCGCCGGCTGCACCGAAATCCGGAGGTCAGCTTCAAAGAGTTTGAGACCACAAAATGGCTGGTTGAAAAACTCGGGCATTTGGGCTACGAAGTGCATCGCCCTGTAGAAACCGGTTGTGTTGCGGTAATCAGAGGCCACCATCCCGACGAGCGCGTGGTAGCTCTTCGGGCAGATATCGATGCGCTGGCGATGGATGAGGAGGGAGAAGCTAAACAGGAGTTTCTCTCTACGCGCCCCGGAGCTGCACATTGCTGCGGACACGACGGGGATACATCCAACCTGTTGGGAGCGGCCCACATGCTTGCCGATCTGAAAGATCAGATTCGAGGCACTGTTGTGCTCGTTTTTCAACCGGGAGAAGAAAAACTTCCGGGGGGTGGCAAGCTTATTTGCGATTCGGGAATTTTGGATACGCTCGGTGTTCAGGCGGTGTACGGTTTGCACACAAGTCCGGCCCATGCGCCGGGTACCATAGGCGTAATAAAAGGAAGGGCGATGGCGCGACCGGATGAATTTGAGGTTGATATGATCGGAAAGGGCGGCCATGCAGCCGTACCGCATGCCGCCGTAGATCCCGTGGTGATGGCTTCACAGTTTATCAGCGCGGTTCAGACAATCCGAAGCCGCAACACCAACCCGATTGAGCCTGTTGTGGTTACAATCGGTAAAATTACCGGCGGAACGGCTCACAACGTTATTCCGTCTAAAGTGCAGATGCTCGGCACAATTCGCACCTTTAGCAGGGATACGGCTCATTTTATAAGCAAGCGCATTGAGGAGATCGCCGACGGTGTAAGCCGGGCTGCCGGCGGGACCTACCGGTATAAGTATGATGAAGGCTATCCGGCCGTGATCAACACCGGATGGGCCACTGATGTTATCGTGGATGCTGCGGATCGTCTTTTTGGTCCGGATACAGCCCAATGGATGCCCGAACCGGTGATGGGAGGGGAAGATTTCGCCTTCTATCTGGAACATTACCCCGGCGCATTTTTTCTGCTGGGTACCGGAAGTGAAAAAGCCGATTCTCTGTACTCCTGGCATCATCCTAAATACAATATTGACGAAGACGCTCTGTTGACCGGAGCCGCAGTGATGGCGGCTATTGCGTTTCATCCGAACGCAACAGGGCAGCTTAACGCGGAAGGTGAAGTGGTTGAGTAAACTTGCACTGGATAATTTTAAGGGTGATGTGTTTCGTCTTGACGATACACTTATTGCGCGTGGGTGCAAAGAAGCGGCGGCCAGCCCGCGCAAACGCATCATTTACCCCGTTCAGCGCACCCAGGCGGATAAGGTACAGCGGCTGATTAATTTTTTGCAACCCGGTACCTATATCCGGCCCCATCTGCACCCGGAGCCGCATGCCACCGAGTCGGTTATTGTACACCGGGGAGCGATCGGATTTCTGATTTTTGATAACGACGGAGTCGTTAAAGACAGCTTCCGGCTTACTGCCGGTACCGATGCGTGCATGACCGATATGGTCCCGGAAGTGTGGCATAGCTTTGTGGTACTACAGCCGGATACGGTTGTCATAGAATTCAAAAAAGGTCCGTACGACTCAAAAACCGATAAACGGTTTGCAGAATGGACACCCGACGAGCAAAGTACGGAAGCGCAAATCATGGTAAAAAAGCTTACTAATGAATTTTAAAAATCTATCCGAACGCAGTTTTTGGGAGCGTGATGTCCTGAGCCGCCCGAGAGATTTGATCATCGTAGGGTCGGGAATTACCGGGCTTTCCACCGCTCTTTTCTGGAAACGAATACACCCCGAAGGCAGGGTGATGGTGCTCGACCGTGGATTTTGGCCTACCGGAGCTACGGGTAGAAATGCGGGTTTTGCCTGCTTTGGCTCCGCCGGGGAGTTGCTGGACGATCTTGAGCAGGAAGATGAAAACAGCGTTAAAGACCGGCTGCGCTTGCGAATCGAAGGTCTGAAACTGCTTCGTAAAGAACTTGGAGACACCGGCATCGATTACAAACAAACCGGCGGTTACGAACTTTTTGATTCGTCTGACGATCTCCACTACCGGGAAACTTTGCAGCACCTCGGACGTTTCAGCGCGTGGGTTGAGGAAAACACGGGAGAAGCCGGAACCTACGAAGCATGTACCGTAAATGGATTTCCTGCGGTGAAAAACCGCCTGGAAGGATGTCTTCACAGCGGGAAATTGCTTCAGCGCTTGACTGAAATAAATATGCAGGCCGGAGTTGAAATC
>PXDL01000388.1 GCA_003566395.1 Balneolia bacterium
AGTCAATCCGTATGCAGTCGTCTCTGTCACGCCAGATGGGAGCTCGCTTCGTGAAGTTTGAGTATGCCATCGGGGCAAC
The DNA here is from genome assembly GCA_003566395.1 of Balneolia bacterium. Classification (GTDB taxonomy): domain Bacteria; phylum Bacteroidota; class Rhodothermia; order Balneolales; family Cyclonatronaceae; genus Cyclonatronum. Next base: position 80 of record PXDL01000388.1, read on the forward strand.
CCCCGACCTTGACAACGACTTCCCTGTTTTCCGTTACTCGGATGCTGTTCTTTCTCTGGCCGAAGCGCTTTGGCGTCAGGGTCAGGATGGAGAGGCACTCATGCTTGTTAATATGATCCGCGAGCGTGCCGGCGTTAGCCCGTACACATCGCTCACAGCTGAAAACATGTTAGCTGAGCGGGGACGCGAGTTGTACACCGAGAACTGGCGCCGTCAGGACCAAATCAGGTTTAACACCTTTAATGATCCATGGTGGGAAAAAGAGGCTTCACAGCCTTTCAGAAACGTTTTCCCGATTCCATTCGATCAGATTCAAGCTAACTCCAACCTGAACCAAAACCCTGGTTACTAAGCTTCTGAATAAATAGTTTAGACCTCTGAAGAAAAGGAAATGCATGCTCCGGTATGTGTTTCCTTTTCTTGTTTAATGAGTTGTTGATGCACCGGTTTAGCCCTACATATTTAAGACTAAGCAGCCTGGCCTGCCTATGCGCGCCCCTCTTTCTCTGGATGATCTTTTCAGGCTGCAGCCGGGAAGAAGAGGTACGTATTTTTGAACGTCTGCCTTCCTCGCAAACCGGGATCACCTTCCGAAATGATCTCTTCCCGACCGAAGAGTTCAATATGTATATCTTCCGGAATTTTTATAACGGAGGGGGAGTTGCAGCGGGCGACCTTACCGGAAACGGACTTCCCGATCTTTTTTTTACAGGAAATATGACATCAAACCGGCTGTACAAAAATCTGGGCGATTACCGGTTTGAAGACATCACAGAACAAGCAGGACTGCTGTCCGACGGTTCATGGAGTACGGGCGTGAGCCTGGCCGACGTGAATGGAAATGGCCGGCTGGATATCTTCATCACGAAATCCGGTCCGGAAGAAGGCAGTCGCCGGCATAACGAGCTTTTTATTAATAACGGGGACGGCACCTTCACAGAAAGTGCGGAAGAATGGGGTATTGCCGATATAGGACTTTCCACCCACGGCGTTTTTTTTGATTACAATGGAAGCGGGCTGCCCGATCTGTATGTAATCAACAATTCTTTTCACAGCCTGGAGGATTTTGCCGGCGTTACCGCCGAACAGCGTCTGATATCGGATCCGGAGGGTGGCAGCAAGCTCTACCGGAATGAAGGCGGCACTTTCACCGATGTAACCCGTGAGGCCCGTATTTTTGACAGCGCCATCGGATTCGGGCTTAGTGCGGTGGCTGCCGATATTAACCACAACGGGTTACCTGATCTTTACGTGGCAAACGATTTTTTTGAGCGCGATTATCTCTATATCAATAACGGCGACGGCACCTTTACAGAATCGCTTGAAGAACTTCTGCCCTCTATCAGTTTCAGTTCTATGGGCACCGACATCGCCGACCTTACCAACAACGGGCGGCCCGATATTTATGTGACCGATATGCTCCCTGAAGATCAGCATCGCCGACGATCAAAAATGACCATTGAAACCAGGGATGAATACCTTCGCAATGCCGAAAGAGGTTTCCATCATAAATACACGCGGAACGCGCTCCAGCTTAACGCGGGAGGTGATCGTTTTTCCGAAGCCGGACGACTCACCGGCACCCATTCCACAGACTGGAGCTGGGCTGCGCTCATAGCTGATTTCGACCTGAACGGTCACAGTGATATTTTCGTGGCCAACGGCATCTATAAAGATTTACTCGATCAGGATTATCTCGAGTTCGTGGCCAATCCGCAGCGAATACGCGATATGATTCGCTCCGGAGAGGAAAATGTGATCATGAAGCTGCTCGACGAAATGAATTCTCAACCCCTGCAGAATTACCTGTTTGCAAATACGGGGCAGCTTCAGTTTGAAAACACCGCCACTGACTGGGGAATGTACGAAGCCGGGTTTTCAACCGGGGCGGCCTGGGCCGATCTGAACGGAAACGGCCTGCTTGATCTGGTGATTAGTAACGTGCACGATGAGCCGTGGATTTTCCGCAATCGAACCGACGAGCTCCATCCGGAACGCACCTGGCTTCGGATCGATCTTGAGGGGGAAGCTCCCAATACTCAGGCTCTCGGCGCTAAAGCCTATGTGTATGCGGGCGATGGGTTCTGGTATCGAGAACACAGCCTGCAGCGCGGATTTCAGTCGAGCGTGGAACCGGGTCTGTTTTTCGGACTCGGCGAAACGTCCCGGATAGATTCGCTTCTGGTTCGCTGGCCCGACGGGCGAGTTTCAAAACGGACCGGTGTTGAAGTGTCGCAGCGAATTACTTTGAAGCAGTCCGATGCCGGAAATCATCCTTTCCCTCTTCAACCGGAAGCTGTATTTCCCGGCGATGCCGTCTATTCGGGAATGCCTGGTTTTCAATCCGATGAAGTCCGGCAGCCGGTTTTGAATGATGCCGCTCATCAGGCCTATGATCATAATGATTTCAGCAGGGAACAACTGATGTTCTGGAAAACGTCGGTGGAGGGCCCGGCTTTGTGCAGCGGTGATATTCACGGATACGGGTTCCAATCTGTTTATATCGGAGGAGCGCGGGAACAATCAGGGAGATTGTTCGCTCCGGATGACGAGCAGTTGTTTTCCAGTATTCATCAGACACTGTTTGAACAACATGCCTCATCGGAAGACATCGCCTGTCATTTTTTTGATGCCACCGGAAACGGTCTTGACGATCTGTATGTGGTAAGCGGCGGGAATTCTTTTTCGGGGATGTCTTCGGCCCTGCGGGACCGGCTGTACCTTAACAAGGGAAACGGAAATCTTGAGTTTTCCGGTCAAATCCTTCCCGGTACGACCGGGTTTTCATCAGGTTCGGCAGTAGTAAGCAATGATTTTACGGGAAACGGCCACGCCGATTTGTTTGTGGGAGGCAGGATGCGTCCGTTTGCTTATGGTATTCCTCCGCGCTCTTTTCTGCTTGAGGGAGACGGTACCGGAGCCTTTCGCGATATTACCGAGGCGTGGGCCCCGGAGTTGCTTGAAGCCGGAATGGTGACCTCCGCAGTTGTTGCCGACCTCACGGGAAACGGAGAAAAGGAGCTGGCTATCACAGGGCGATGGATGCCGGTTCGGGTGTTTGAAAATACGGGTTCATCCTTGCGGGAGATTACGCAGGAGCTGGGCCTTTCGGAGACTACCGGTTTGTGGAACGCGCTCATAGCGGCCGACGTAACCGGTAACGGCCGTACAGATCTGGTGGGCGGTAATCACGGGCTGAATACTATGTTTCGCGCTTCACCGGAAAAGCCGTTACGAATGACGGTTACAGATCTCGGTCAGAACGGACTAATTGATCAGCTGATTTCTCTTCCCGATAAATCCGGGACCTATTATCCGAAGGCCCTCCGGCACGAGTTCATGGATGCTGCTCCTTCTTTCCGCGAGACATTCCCGACCTACGATTCCTTTGCTGCGGCATCTGATCAGGAGCTGCTCTCCGGCCGGGATCGTGAACAAATGCTGGTTCTTGAGGCCCGGATGACGGCCACAACGGCCTTTCTTAACCGGGGGGACGGACGTTTTGAGGCAATAAGCCTGCCGCTGCAAACGCAGCTTTCACCCGTTTTCGGCCTCGCTGCGGCAGACCTGAACGGTAACGGTAGGCCCGAAATTATTACCGGTGGAAACCTGTATGGCGTGAAGCCGCAGACCGGAAAGTATGATGCATCACGACCGGCTGTAGTATGGTATGATGTAGAGGCCGATTCCTTTTTCACCCAGCCTTACCGGAATACCGGCCTTGAAGCGGACGGCGAAATCAGAAATATCATCACCCTGAAGCTGAACGGAGAAGCTGCTCTTCCACATCTGCTTTTTTCGCGCTATAATAGTGCTCCTTTGATATTTTCACCCCGGGCTGTGTCTTTTGAAGATGAGTAAATTTAATCTCGTATTTACGTATTTGAAATCAATAACCCTGCTATGAATAAAACGATTACGTTAGGAAGTTTTGCGCTTTCCTTTGCCTTGCTTTTTTTGGTTGCAAACGGATGCAACTCTGAAACGGAAGTGACCTATCACAGCCTCGTCGAAGAAGCGCTGCAATCGGGTGAGCGTCATGACAGCCTCTTTCTGGGGTATTATCTTGGTATGTCGCGTCAGGATTTTCGATCACACAGCTGGGATATGAACCAGCAGGGCATAGTAACAGGACTCACTAAGGTGGAGTACAAAACCGGCGACTGGCTTCCTTATGATGCAAATCTGGAATTTTTCCCTGATTTTGCCGACGACAGAATATCCGGAATGCCGGTCAGTATTCATTACGCAGCATGGGCTCCCTGGAATCCGGAGCGTTCTTCCGATTCTTTGAAAGTGCATCTGGCCGAATATCTGGAAAAAACGTACGATCAGGAATTTCATCGTGTTTTTTTGCCTGAACAGAACAAAGCGGGATATTTCAGCGCGATGGGGAATCGGGGCATCAGCATCTGGCGCAGAGACGATATGTGGGTTTCTTTTGAAATCCGCGACTTGACGATAACCGGACCGGAGTTGTAAACCTGAATGTCCATGTTGAAAGAAACTGAATCCGTTTTTAAGGTGAAAAGGCGAACCCTGATTTTCACACTTCCGGTGTCGTTAATCGGTTTTCTCCTGCTCTTGATTTCCGGATGTTCACCCGAAGAGCCGGAGCCTACCCTCTTTGAGCGGCTTCCTGCTTCCCGCACCGGTGTTGATTTCGAAAATCATCTCGAATTCCGGCAGGATTTCAACATTTACACCTACCGTAATTTTTACGATGGCGGAGGGGTGGCCGTAGGCGACCTGACCGGTAACGGGCTTGCCGATCTCTATTTCATCCATAATATGGGGGATAACCAGCTTTACGCTAATCAGGGTGATTTCCGGTTTGAAAACATCACGGAGCAGGCGGGCGTTGCGGGAGCCCGGAAATGGTCAACCGGCGCGGCTTTGGTGGATATCAACGGTAACGGGCTGCTCGATATTTATGTCACCAATTCCGGCACACTGGATGACGCCCGGAATGAGTTGTTCGTGAACAACGGCGACGGCACCTTCACCGAGAAAGCAGCCGAATACGGAATCGACGACGCGGGATACTCCATACACGCTTATTTTTTCGACTACAACGGCAGCGGCCTTCTCGATCTTTATATTATTAACAATGAAGACGAAGCCATCAGTGCTTTCGATCTGAGTAACCTCCGGCGGTACGAGCGCGACGATAAAGGGGGCGACAGGCTGTTCCGGAACGATGGAGGAACCTTTACAGAGGTTACCGAGGAAGCCGGCCTTTACAGCAGTATTATAGGTTTCGCCCTGAGTGCCGCCGTTTCAGACCTGAACCGAAACGGATTGCCGGACCTTTTTATCGCAAACGATTTTTTTGAGCGCGATTATTTCTACTTCAATAACGGGGACGGAACCTTCACGGAAGTGGGCGGAGACGAGCGGGTGGTCCGCAGTATGAGCGCGGCCTCGATGGGTTCCGACATAGCGGATGTTACCAACAACGGATGGCCGGATATCTATGTGTCCGATATGCTGCCGTTTCGTGAAGATCGCATAAAAACGGTCACGATGTTTGAGGATGTGGGTCGATACAACGAAAAGGTTGGTTGGGGCTACGGGCATCAGTTTACGCGCAATGTTCTTCATCTGAATCAGGGCGGTGAGCATTTTCTGGAAGCGTCGCGTCTGACCGCCACCGAATCGACCGACTGGAGTTGGGCGGTGTTGATGGCCGATTTTAATCTCAACGGGCACAACGACATTTATGTAACCAACGGCCTGGTTCAGGATATCACCAACCTGGATTATCTGGGAGAAATTTCGGATCAGGAAACCATGCGCGCTGTTATCAGACAGGAAGGTGTGGACTTCAAACATCTCATCGATATTATCCCGGCAGAACCGGTTCGCAACGTAATGTTCGGCAATCAGGGAAATCTTCAATTTTCTGATGTTACACAAAGCTGGGGGCTGGATAATCCCACCTTTTCAAGCGGGGCGGCCTGGGCTGATCTCAACGGAAACGGCGCCCTCGATCTGGTGGTCAATAACGTGAACGGGCCTGCCGATATATTCAGAAATCGTACGCTCGAACAGGTTCCGGAACGGAACTGGCTGCGCATCAGTCTTGAAGGAGAAGGACAAAACACGCAGGGAATCGGGGCGCAGCTTCAGCTTTGGGCCGGGGATAACTACTGGTTCCGTGAGCATTATCTTCAGCGCGGGTTTCAGTCCAGCGTTGAGCCGGGGTTTCATGTGGGGCTGGGTGAAACCTCGCACATCGATTCGCTTTTGGTGCGCTGGCCTGACGGACGTATAAGCCGTCTGGATGGAATTGAGGCCCGGCAGCACATCACCCTGAGCCAGAACGGAGCGGTTGAAGGAGCGTTTCCGCGCCCCGGAAATCCAATTATACCCGGAGACGCGCGGCCTTCGGAACAGGTCGTCAGGTTTGAGCCGGTTTCCGAAAACGGAGGTATCGATTTCGAACATCAGCGGTACGAATACAACGATTTCAATCGCGAACGCCTGCTG
>PXDL01000332.1 GCA_003566395.1 Balneolia bacterium
ATTTTTGTGAATTGCAAATCTACAGAGTGATAATCAGTATTTCTGGAATGCGTTACAAAGACGGCAAACCCTACCGCCACAAGACGGCAGAAAAAAAATCGACTACGCATAAGTACTGTAAGTTGGTGAAGTTTGGTTGATTTTCAGCCCCACACATGGCTGTAAGTATAAATGCAAAAACAAACGTAAGTTGTTTAACCTGCACATGTTTAGTCTTAATATGTCAATCTGAAGGTTTAAACTCAAGTATAAATAATTTTATGCTTGGTATTGAGCCCCTTGCTTTTAACAACTTTTAGTATAGGGCGGATTTTGGACTGTGAGGGGATTTCATCACAACTTTTAAGTGCGATTTCGAGGGGAATAGAATCTCTGAAATATGGCAGCCATACGTAGCAGCGATCATGTTAAGATATTGCACTTTCGCAGAAACAAATGCACATGATATTATACGGAATGAAGCTCGCTTGAAAGGGGCGAACTAAATCGAACTCCTGGGAAAAGTATAAAGCCGACAGAGAAGGATATAGGATGCTGAAATAAATAAATACAGCATCGAAGAGGATACGTAAATAATTGTCTTTATTAATCAAAAAAGGCTTTACAAACGGTATGTTCACAAAGTCTTTCTGAAACGTGGGTGGTAGCGGATTCGAACCGCTGACCTCTACGATGTCAACGTAGCGCTCTAACCAACTGAGCTAACCACCCGAAGAGGCGCAAATATACGACCAAAAGCATCCTGCATCAAGAAAACAGGGCAGTTGTTTTAAGCCAAACCACCGGTGATTTTTACCCCTTTCTACTCCGGAAAAACATTCACTTATTCCGGATCTTCAATAAAACGCTGGATATGCGCACTTAAAACTACCGCGTCCCGAACAGCAAGTAAGATCGGGTTCACGCGGTTTCGCAGGCTCAGATGCACGGTATCGTCTTCCATAGAACAGGTAACATCCATGATATGGCTGAGCCGAATGTTTCTGATGCCGTCTTCATGATCAATATAGATTTGTTTATTTGTAAGATAGAGCGTGCCTTCGAGGTCCGAATCGTAACCGGATACGCTGTATTTGACGCCGTCACGCTGGAAGCGGTCGATGATCTTCTTTTTCAGTAGCCGGGCCGGGGTTTTGAAATAGCAGTGTTCACCGCGCGTAAGCCGGACCGGGCACGAAACCGGCTTAGTATCAGAGGCAAGCTGTTTACGTAAAGATGTGAATTGAGCAATCTGCCTCAGTTGAGCCTCAAGCGCATCATCCGGGAGACGAAGCCCTGCGGCTTTTTCTCTGAGTAATTGTTCTTCTTCTTCGGAAATCATGTGATCGGCCAGGCAGTTTTCCAAAAGCTCGTCAAACGCCTGGGTCAGGATGGCCTTTTTCTCGTTATCGCTTAGTTCGAGTTGGTCCAAAACTTCATGTAGTTGATTTTCGCCGAATTCAGGGTGAGCATCTATAAACAGCAGGGCCGCCGCCTCACCCAGCCGTTCATCCCGCTCCCGGAGATAGGGTGGTGGGATGTCCGTTTTCCTTAGCTCCGTCAAAACGTGATAGGGAGATTCCGATTCGCTGAGCGATTCAAGTTTCTCCATGGTTTCTTCAATCGCTTTCTCACCGTCTTTCATTCTTCGGTCGCGCTGAATATAGCCTCCGGCGAGTAAAATCGCGCTTAGCAATATCATCACAAAACTTACATTCAGAATTCCTGCTATCAGGGTGATGCCCGCCGCAATCTTCACCCAAATGTTGAGGCTAAGTTTCTTTTCCGGGTTGCTTGCATCCTCAGCCGGGGCGGTATCGGCCGGGCTGGTGAAGGTCAGGCCGGTGTCTTTGAATAGCTCTATCGTTTGCTTTTTGGGTTTCGAAGCCCCCGCTTTTCTTCGCGACTTGAGGCGTTCCCGGTAGTAGAATCCGTGTCGTCCTCCCGCTACATAAGCGCCGTGCTTGTTCAACCCGATACGGGCACCGGTCACCCCGGCCGATATTCCCAATCCCCCTTTTGACAAATTAAGTCGTATCGGGCCTGAGGTCAGGCTTTTGCGAATAAAAAAAGACATTCAGCTATGCTTTGATGATATGATAATATGGAATCGGAGACGGCGGCATGAGTGTCCGGTTGCATGAAGCAGGTCCGGCAGTTCAAAAATAAGGGTTTGCTTTTTCATCGCAACTAACAGAAGCCGGACCGGAAGACGCCCCCGTTTACAGGCTGAACTTTGAAATATCACCAAAAATGATCAAGTTTATCAGAATATTAGCTGTATTGATCCGGCTTTCAAATGTAGCTTGTGGCAAAGTGGTCGCTGTAGTTGCATCGGTGCCGCATCAACCTTACTATTAGTTGTAAATAGCTTGGACAGGAAGCGGTTTTTTCGCAATATTACAGCCGCCCGACCTGATTTTTTACCTGAACATTATCATGACACTCAATTAATCTGAACCAATAATTATGGCTGACATAACCAAAAGCGAAGGGGATGCGCTGTATCATCCGTCCAAAGAGATCATAAAAAATGCCAACGTTAAGGATTACGAAAAAATCTATAAACAATCGATTGAGGATCCGGAGAAGTTTTGGGCGAAAGAGGCCTCTCAGTTAGAGTGGTACAAGAAATGGAAAACGGTTTTCGATGACTCTGAAAGGCCTTTCTTTAAATGGTTCGCCGGCGGTAAGATTAACATTGTGCATAACGCAATCGACCGCCATCTGAAAACCTGGCGCCGTAATAAACTCGCGCTTATCTGGGAAGGTGAACCGGGCGACGTCCGCACCATGTCGTATCACGCGCTGAATCGGGAAGTTTCCAAGACCGCGAATGTTCTGAAAAGTATGGGTGTGAAGAAGGGTGAAATCGTGACCATCTATATGCCTCAGATTCCAGAACTGGCCATAACCATGCTGGCTTGCGTGAAAATTGGGGCGGCCCACAGCGTGGTATATGGTGGATTCAGTGTGGAAGCGCTGGCCGACCGGATTTCCAATGCCAACAGCCGGGTGCTTGTTACAGCCGACGGAGGCTGGAGGCGCGGGAAAGTGACCGATCTGAAATCCATCGCCAACGATGCGATGGACCGCTCTCCGACAATCGAAGTCTGTATTACGGTGAAGCGTACCGACCATGAGGTACATATGGAAAACGACCGCGATTTCTGGTATCACGACCTCATGGCCCTGCCCATTGCAAGTCCTTCCTGCGAGACCGAAGTGATGGATTCTGAAGACATGCTTTTTATACTCTTTACTTCGGGTACTACCGGTAAGCCTAAAGGACTTGTGCATACGCATGGGGGATATCAGGTTTTTACATCATCGACCCACCGGAATGTGTTTGATATTAAGGACGAAGACCGCTGGTGGTGCGCCGCAGATCCGGGCTGGATTACCGGCCATAGTTATATGGTTTATGCGCCGTTAATTAACGGAACCACGGTGATGATGTATGAAGGCGCCCCGAATCACCCGTATCCGAACCGCTGGTGGAATATGGTGGAAAAGTACGGCATCAACATTCTCTATACCTCGCCGACCGCGGTGCGCGGGTTGATGCGTTTCGGCGATCAATGGCCTAAACGGCATGATCTTAGCTCGCTGCGTCTGCTTGGCTCGGTAGGTGAACCCATTAATCCCGAAGCATGGCGGTGGTATCATAGCGTAATCGGAGGCGGCAAATGTCCGATTATGGATACCTGGTGGCAAACCGAAACCGGCGGCTTCATGATTACACCCCTGCCGGTTACGCCCTTAAAGCCCGGATCGGCAACCAAGCCTTATTTTGGTGTTGAGGTGGGTATAGTTGATGAAAACGGGAAGGAAGTAAAGGCCGGAGAAGAAGGTAAGCTTGTGATCAAAAAACCGACCCCCGGCATGGCGCGCACCATTTTCGGTGATCCCGACCGGTACCATGAAACGTACTGGAAGGAGTACGAGAAGCAAGGCTGGTACAAAGCCGGCGACTCCGCCCGTATGGATGAAGACGGCTATATTTGGGTCATCGGAAGAATTGACGATGTGATTAAAGTGAGCGGATACCGCCTTGGTACGGCTGAAGTAGAAAGTGCGCTGGTCAGCTATCCGGATGTGGCTGAAGCCGCCGCTATCGCCCTTCCGCATGAACTGAAAGGTAATGCTATCCATGTGTATTGTATCCTCAAGGCCGGGTTGAAAGGCGATAAGAAACTGGCTGCCGAGATCAAAAAGCACGTGAGCAATGAAATCGGTCCGATAGCGCGACCGGAGGAAGTTCATTTTCTGGAATCACTACCGAAAACGCGAAGCGGCAAAATTATGCGCCGTGTCCTCAAAGCCCGTGCAATGGGTGTGGATGAAGGCGACTTATCCACTCTTGAAGAATAAGTTGCTATCCCGGATTATAAACATTCAGGTTAAAAAGCCTCCTTCGGGAGGCTTTTTTTTGGTCCGATGCCGAAGCAAAAGGTGTTTTCAAAACAAAATGAGAAAAAATTCTCAAGTTTCTTTGAAAATGAGAAAAATATTCCGATACTTGCAGTTGTAATATTTTTTACAACTTTTGAGGCCGAATAAACCGCCCTCATCTTACCCAAAACCTAACCACTCTATTATTATGAAACAGCTGCTACGATCCGGACTGCTTGCACTTATAGCCATTTCGATGCTGATCATTGATCAGGCAGAAGCTCAGTTTTTTCCGCATAATGATACGACCTACACTTTTGTATCCACGACCAATGCTTTCGGACGTATCCAGTCCTACGACGGAGAAGACGGTCGTTACCAGGATGTCGAAGACAAAATGATCGACCGGTTTTATCAGCTGGCGGGCCTGAACGACTCCTATGTTTGGAATCCGAACGACGATCCGGATATCAATCTCGTTGATACGGTGTATTACGCCGGTGCAGATTCAAGCGAATATTTCCGTGAACTTTTGATGGATAATTCCTTCCGGGCTAATCCTCCCGTCGAGATTGGCGTACATACTTTGGTCCGAATGTTTAAGGATGAAAACTACGGTTTGGCAAGGCTGGGTATCCTGAAAGATGAAGACAACGACTATCTTTTTTCGGCGCTGTTACGTGCTAAAGTTTTCGAACAGTTTGGCGGCGAAACCCTTGAGTGGGATGCATCTACCGGGCGGCTTTACATTTTCAATAACGACGGAGCCGTGGGATTGCAGGCGATAGATCGTGAACCTACGGGCGTTGTGTTGCTGGATTTTGATGAGTATGACAGCACCGATCCACTTCGTGATAATGCGCGGGACTTCTTCCGCTGGGACCTGATGGAGCTGGATAGTTTTCCTCTTTCGCCGGTAACGGTAGGTCCGGACGGCGGCTGGGCGTATATGAACTTCGGAAACGCATCAAGTTTTGAAACCGGCGATACGCTCTATGTTTGGTTTGCTTTTACGCACGGCGCCGATCTCGATGTGGTGGATGACCGCCTCGATGCAGCTCTCGAAAAAGCCGGTGAACTCGGCATCGGTGACGATCCGGTATCTGTTGAGCCGGGCCGGGGAGAACTGCCTGCTAACATCGCCCTGAACCAAAACTATCCGAATCCCTTCAACCCGACAACAAACATTCGTTTTGAACTTGCCGAAGCCGGGCATACCACGCTCACCGTTTATGATCTAACCGGCCGTCAGGTAGCTGTGTTACTGAATGAACAGCGCAATGCCGGGGCACATACGCTCACCTTTGATGCTTCCTCACTGGCTTCGGGTGTGTATATCTATCGTTTGCAGTCGGCAGGACAGACGCTTACTCGCAGCATGACCCTCATCAAATAAACCCAACGAAGGCTTTTTGGTGAAGGACTGAGATTGTCGAAACACCGCCGGTCGGTGCAAAATACTGCCGGCGGTGTCTCGCTAAAATTCCTGTGCTTTCCTCAAAACCGACCACACTTCCTGCGTAATTGTAAAGCCATGAAGTATTGCAAACGACTGTTTACCATAATAGTGATAATCCTGGCTCTGGGATTTCTGCATACGGTGAAAGCAGATAAAATCGCCGGTAGCATAACCGATTCGGAAACCGGTGAAGAACTTATCGGTGCCAATGTTTTTATTACCGAAACCGGCCAGGGCGCATCCACAGATCTAAATGGTGAGTATGTGATTCTCAACGTGAATCCGGGTACCTACACGCTCCGGATCACCTATGTGGGGTATCAGACACAAATCATTCAGGAAGTGGTAGTACGAACCGACCTGACTACAACTATTGATGTAAGCCTTGTCCCCGACGGCGGTATTACAGGGGATGAAGTAGTGGTGGTGGCAGAACAACCACTGATTCGCAAGGATGAAACAGCTACGCGTCAGACCGTTTCAGGGGATCAAATCAAAGCGCTGCCGGTACAAAATTTTTCGGAAGTCGTGAGCCTGCAGAGCGGGGTTGTAAGCGCGGGTCGCCGCTCGTTTAATGTGCGTGGAGGTCGTTCGAACGAAGTTGCCTATATGGTGGACGGCGTCATGGTTCGTGATCCGGTCAGCGGCGCGGCTGCGACGAATCTCGGCAACGATATCATCGAAGAACTGACCTTGCTGTCCGGTACATTTAACAGATCGGAAGAGC
>PXDL01000237.1 GCA_003566395.1 Balneolia bacterium
AATTTTTGCGAAGGTAAGCTGCATGGAATAATGCAGAAAAGCTTCGTCCTCTTTGGGCCGGCCGTCGGCTTCAAAGCGTCGTAGTACGGAAGTTCCGAGATACATCCAGATAAGCACATCGGCGAAGCGGCCGGTTAGCTTTTCTCTGACTTTCAGGGCTCCTCCCAGCGAGCCAAGAGCGATATCGGCAACGAGTGCGAAAGTAGCGGACGCCCAGGCCATTTTCTTGTAATACAGTGCCGCCGGACCTCCGACCGGTGAACCGGCCAGTCGTCCACGGGTAACGCTCAGCATAACCGAACGGAAGAAGTTTCTCACCACATGGCCTATATGCTTCCAGAAGGCATCATCGAAGGCTTTAAGATCATCATTCTTCAGCGCATTGATTTCTTTGAGCGCGTATGGATGACAACGAATGGCACCCTGCCCGAAGATCATTAAGGTGCGGGTCAGAATATTGGCACCCTCAACGGTTATGGATACTGGAACCGACATATATGCATGGGCCGCCAGGTTTTTCGGGCCTTTGGAGATTGCGGCTCCACCCAAAACATCCATCGTATCATTTACCGTGTTCCGGAAAGTTTCGGTGAAGCTGTATTTTGCGATGGCGGTGATTACGGCAGGCTTGGCACCTTCCTGAAGCGCACCGCAAGTAAACCGACGGGCGGCTTCAAGAATGTAGGCCGATGAAGCAATACGTGTTAACGGCTCTTCGATTCCTTCAAACTTGCCAATGGGTAGCCCGAACTGCTTGCGGACTGCCGCATAAGCACCGGTTACACGAAGCAGCGCCTTGGTCCCGCCTGCACTGGAGGCCGGCAGTGAAATACCGCGTCCTGCCGATAAACTTTCCATCAGCATGCGCCAGCCGTTGCCCGCACCTTCTTCTCCACCGATGATAACATCAAACGGAACGATGACATCTTTACCCGAGGTCGGGCAGTTATAAAACGGTACGCCTAACGGGTCATGACGTTTACTAAGATCAATTCCCGGAGTATCGGTGGGGATAAGCGCGCAGGTGATTCCTAAATCTTCTCCTTTTCCAAGCAGATTCTCCGGGTCACGTAGTTTGAATGCCAGGCCGAGTACGGTAGCAATTGAAGCAAGCGTGATGTATCGCTTCTCCCAGTTCAGCCGGAGATGGAGCTTGCCATCATCACCTTTAAATACAACACCGCTGGACTGAATTCCGCCGGCATCCGACCCTGCATTTGGCTCCGTCAGTGCAAAACAAGGGATTTCTTTCCCGGCTGCCAGTCTGGGCAGGTAGTGATTTTTCTGCTCATCAGTTCCGTAATGGATCAAAAGCTCGGCCGGGCCCAGTGAATTTGGTACCATAACCGTTGTGGAAAGCGGGCCGCAACGGCTGGTCAATTTGGCTACAACCGCGCTGTTTGCAAGGGGGGAAAAGCCGAGCCCTCCAAATTTTTCAGGGATGATCAGGCCGAAAAACTTCTCTTTCAGCATATACTCCCATACCTCGGGTGGGAAATCCCGGTTCTGAAAGACTTCCCAGTCGTTGGTCATTTCACAGAGCTTCTCCACCTGATTGTCAAGAAACGCCTGCTCCTTTTCGGTCAGTTCGGGATAGGACTCATTCAGAATTCGCTTGAAATCCGGATTTCCGGAAAAAAGCTCTCCATCAATCCACACCGTACCGGAGTCGATGGCGGTCTGTTCGGTTTTTGAGATAACGGGGAGAAAATTGAGGGCTTTCATGGTCTTCATAATGCCCAGAGACAGTGTGAATCTGCGAACCGGAGGAACGGCCAGAAAAAGGGTCAGAATGCCCAAAACAGCCCAGGACCAGACCGGAGCGCCGAAACCCCACATCAAAATACCCGCACCGGCAAGCCAAATAAGCAGCGGAGCTCCGGTGAAGCCAAAAAATAAAAATGCAACTACAGCAACGGCAACAATAGCCCAGCTGTATTCATAACCTGAAAAGAGTCCGAAGAACAGAGTATCCATAATGGTGGAGTGTTAAGTGTAAAGCCTGATGAAGATCGAACATCAGCAGACGTATTTGTAGTAATTAGAGTAGTTCAAAAATACCGGCGGCGCCCATACCTCCGCCTATACACATGGTACATAAGCCGTAGCGTACATTTCGCCGCTTCATTTCATGTAGCAGAGTAGCGGTTAACTTCGCACCGGTGCATCCAAGCGGATGCCCGAGCGCTATGGCGCCTCCGTTAACATTGACCTTATCGGGATCCATATCCAGTTCCCGAATTACGGCCAGAGCCTGGGAGGCGAAGGCTTCGTTTAGTTCAATAAGGCCGATGTCGTTCAGTGAAAGTCCGGCCTGTTTAAGTGCTTTGGGGATGGCTTCAATCGGGCCGATACCCATTATTTCAGGAGCGACGCCCGCCACTGCGTAGCCTGCAATGCGGGCAACAGGTTCAATTCCAAGAGTTTTCATCTTGTCACCGCTCATCACCAGCGTTGCCGCAGCACCGTCCGACATCTGGCTGGCATTACCGGCGGTCACCGTACCTTTGGGACTAAAAGCGGGGTTCAGCGTGGAAAGGATTTCCGTGGTTGTGTCGGCGCGGGGGCCTTCATCCGTATCAAAGGTGAAACGACGCGTTTCGGTTTTCCCGTTTTGAAGCCCGGTCATAGAAATCTCAATCGGTACAATCTCATCTTTAAATTTTCCGCTTTTGACAGCGCTCGCTGCTTTCCGATGCGATTGAAAGGCAAATTCATCCTGATCTTCCCGGCTGATGCCATATTTGACGGCCACATTTTCGGCCGTTACGCCCATCCCTAAATAAACTTCAGGATGATGTTCGGCCATATACGGATCCGGGGAGTAATGATAACCTGTCATGGGCACCATCGACATGGATTCAGCCCCGCCGGCCACAACAACATCGTTTTGCCCGGCCATAATGGATTGAGCGCCCATTACAATTGTTTGCAATCCCGACGAACAAAATCTGTTGATGGTTGCCGCAGGAACGTGCTGCGGCAGTCCGGCACGAAGGGCAATAACCCGAGCCATGTTCAGCCCTTGCTCACCTTCAGGCATGGCGCAGCCGATCAGAACGTCATCCACTTCTGCCGGATCAAGACCCGGAGTCCGCTCAATGACTGCTTTCACGGCTTCGGATCCCAAAGCCTCAGGACGCACTTCTCTAAGACTGCCCTTTTTTGCTTTTCCTACGGCCGTGCGAAGTGAAGCGGCGATAAATGCTTCTTTGGATGTATTCATCTGGATAAGCTTTTAAAATTCGAAATACGTGGCATCAGTTTCTCAACGGCTTGTTGGTGGTAAGAATGCTGTGAATCCGGGCTTTGGTTTTTTCTTCTCCCAGGAGGGACAAAAAGACTTCCCGCTCAAGTTCGATGAGGTAGTCTTCATGAACACGTGACGGTCCGCTGAGATCGCCTCCGCACAGTACGTAGGCAAGTTTTCCGGCCAGAAAAGCGTCATAGGCGGAAATCCATCCCGCCTGCTGCATCTGCCAGGCGGCGTTTTTCAGAACTGCAAGTCCGGGGCTTCCAGCTACAAAAATGTTGGTTCGCGGCGGAGGAGCCATATATCCGAAATTAGATAAACGAAGTACTAATTCGCGGGCCATGTAAATCCGGCGGTCAGCATTCATGGCGATTATCGTTCTTTCCGGGCTTAAATATCCCATATCAACGGCTTCCTGACCGCTTATGGCTACCTTCGCCATAGCAACGGTTTCGAATGCTTTCTGAAGGAACGGCTGTATTTGTGATGCATGCTGATTGGCCGCCGCCTCTCCGGCCCGTGCCGCAAGCGTCATTGTACCGCTGCCGGCAGGTATCAGGCCTGCGCCCAGCTCAACCAGCCCCATATAAGTTTCCGTGGCTGCCACCACGCCCGCGGCTCCCATCGCCAGTTCACAGCCTCCGCCCAAAACCTTGCCCTGTGTAGCCACCACGACCGGTTTTTCCGCATACCTGATGGCCAAAGCTGCCTTTTGGAAATTGGCGACCGCCTGCTCAATTTTATCAAAATCTCCCTTCTCGGCCGTATAGGCGAGCTCACCAAGATTGGCACCGACGGAAAAATTATCGCCGTCGTTTGCGATAACCATGCCCCGGTAGTCTCCCCTTTCGGTAATTTTAATGGCTTCCAGTATTCCGTTTATCACATTAAAGCCCAGCGTGTTGGCTTTAGAGCGGAATTCATAGATAAGGATGCCGTCGCCGGAATCGAGCAGGGCGGCTTCTTTATTATTCCATATTTCGTTACGTCCGTCGGAGGTTTTAAGTGAAGCCACGCTTATTTCGTCAGCGTGAGTGTGGGCAGTTTCATAGCCCTTGCCGGGCACGTAATGTGAAAACGAACCGTCGTCTTCCAGTTTATAAAAGCTGCTAGCGCCGGATTTCAGCATCTCATTAAACCACTCCGGAGTCTTGATCTCCATTTTCTCAGCTTGCCCGATGAACGCCTCGGCTCCGATGGCATCACAAATAGCAAAAGGACCCATTTTCCAACCGAAACCCCATTCAATAGCACGATCTATATCAAGTGGAATATCAGATATTTCCGGAATCCGGTTCATCGCGTACGCTATAGAGCGGGTGGTCTGTTGCCGTATAAAAGAACCGGCCCTTGAATCCTCTTCAAACAATAATTTCCATCGCTTACGAAGTGAGTTGTTTTTTTTGATCTGATCAAGATCACCCAGATTCAGCCGCTTTCGGGGCTCATATTCCATAGTTTCCGGATTCAGCGATTTGATCTCCCCTTTTTCCTTTACATAAAAGCCTTTTCCTGTTTTGCTTCCGGTATGACCTTTCCCGACAAGGTTTTCAAGCACAGAGGGAATTTTAAACACATCCCGGTCCGGATCGTTTGTAACAGCTTCCCAGAGATTTTGAGAAACATAGCTCAGAGTGTCAAGTCCTACCACATCGGCGGTTCGGAAAGTCGCCGATTTCGGGCGGCCGGTAAGAGGACCGGTAAGTGCATCAATCTCTTCGATAGTATAGTCGTCCTCAAGCGCCTTGATGCTGAGCATCATAGCATAAGTGCCCACCCTGTTGGCAATAAAATTCGGCGTATCTTTAGCTAATACAATTCCTTTACCGAGCTGAATACGTCCAAAACGCTCAACCTTTTCAATGACCGCGTCCGATGTTTCCGGAGTCGGAATCAATTCAAGCAGTTTCAGGTAGCGGGGCGGATTGAAAAAATGCGTACCCAAAAAGCGCTTCCTGAAACCGGCTGAACATTTTGAAGCAATCTGATGAACAGGCAATCCGCTGGTATTTGTAGAAATAACGGCTTTCGGTGAGGCCACCTTTTCGACTTTGCCCATGAGCTGCTGCTTGACGTCCAGTTTCTCAATAACGGCTTCGATGATCCAGTCTGCCTCCTTCAGTTTTTCAAGATCGTCATCAAAATTACCGGTTGTAATCAAATGACGAACCCCGCTGTGCACAATGGGTGATGGTTTCATCTTGAGCATGCGGCCCAACGCCTTATCGACCGCTGCGTTAGGGTAACTTTTTTTGTCGGCCAGGTCGAGGAGCAATACCTGAACACCCGCATTGGCTAAATGAGCCGCAATTTGCGCACCCATAACGCCGGCGCCGAGCACGGCGGCCTTTCTGAAATTAGTAATCCTGACCTCTGAAGCAGCCATATAAGTAACAGCAGTTTATGATCGTGAGTTAGCAGATTTTGGTTAACACCGTTAAGTGGTTAACAGTGTTAACATAATAAACAAAAAAAAGGTTGTCAAGTATTAAGGTGAATTATCCTGATTATTAACATACTCATAATCGCCCTTATTGCTGACTCCGGCCAAAACGCTTTTAATAATGGTTTCAACATAAGCGTGCCGGTCGATCTTTACATCAACTCTACCCGCATTCATTAGTGAAATACCTCCGTGCAGGGTTGAGACGATCACATTGGCGACAAGCCGGGCGTCGGGAACCTTGAACAGTTGCTGCCTGTGCCCTTCTTCAAGCACCTCCATCATCAGATCGATATTTCGCCTGGCTTTGCGAAATTTTTCAACCGGATATCTGCGCATATGCTTGGGATGAAGCTGAAACATGATTTCATAGTATTCCGGATTTTCCATTCCGAAGCGCACAAAACACCGGCACAACATTTCAAGCGTATCGGCCGGTCCCACATTGTTTCCGGTCTGCGCTGCAAGTTCGTCATGCAAGCTTACGTGAAGCATCTCAAACCCTTCCTCAATCAGAGCATGCAGCAGGTCGTCTTTGTTCTTGAAATAAATATATATACTCGTAGCACTGCAACCCACACTCCGGGCAATTTTACGCATAGACATACGGTCGAAGCCCTCCTGAAGCAGCATTTTACGACTTATAGTAAGGATTTGGCGACGCAGGGGGATTTGGGGGGTGGGATTCATAAGATCAAATTAATGCAGAAACCAATATAACGATGCATAAATGTATCTTAAAGGTGAATCATTAGATACCACAAAACGGCTGAAAATCAAATAATTTCCTATTGACCAAT